>JAEUSS010000545.1 GCA_016788685.1 Prolixibacteraceae bacterium
GCCGTGCTTAAAGCGATTCCGAGAATAATGGTCAGGTTTAGTTTCCGGTAAAACCAGACAGATTTCAGTATGAGTTTGTAAATGGACATATCAGTTAAATTTAAACACAAAGACACGAAGGCTCAAAGAATATTTAGAATTTAACTTAGTGACTTTGTATCTTCATGCTTATATTGAGTTTATCATTTCGTTCAATTTCATTACGGTTTTCCAGTTTCGGGTGGTGGCCTGCACTTTCAGTTTCGACTCGAAGAAGGAGTTCACCAGCTTCGATGTTCCATACCCGGCGGCACAAAAGATAAACACATCGCGCCCGACAATCTCATACCGGTCAGGCAAATACTGAAAGGTTTTGATTTTCTCCGCTAATTCGGGCGATGGCAGTTCTTTCAGACAAGTCAGATGCAATCGGTCAAAGTCCACATTTTCCTCTTTCAAAAAAGGGTTCTGAGCAATTGACTCAGCCCATTCTTCAGAAGTCCGTACAAGCGTCGGAATGTCGAATCCGAATGCTTCGGTGAAAGCTTGCTGCAAACGAACTTCAAATTCGGAAAGCGGTTCAGGCTGTGGTAATTCAAAAACAACATTTCCGCTTTGAATATAGGTCTGCACATTTTTCAAACCCAAACTTTCGCACAGCTTTTTCAGGTCGGCCATCGGAACTTTCCGGCCTGTCCCAACATTGATTCCGCGAAGCAGGACGATGCATCTAGTCATACTCACTTCTCCCCTTTTATCCGCTTTATTTCCCTGTCGAAATCCGATTCATATTCTGAGTCCTGCCTTACTCTGAATCTTTCATATTGGTCACTTGCCAATTTCCTGGCAATCTCTGCCGAGACCGTCCCGGCATTCTTAAGCACCGAATAATCGTTGAAATGCAGAAATGCATCCAATTTATCCACCCAATCTTTCATTTTCATTGGAATCTGTCTGGCAGCCTGATTTTCTGCATAATCCAGATACATGGTAACAACCCGGTTTAACTCCGCTATTTCCTGTTCATTCAGATAATTTTTGGCAACCGAAATGTCCGATTTTAAGACTTTTCCTTTCGGTGAGTTTTTCCAGGTCGTCAAACCCATATTTGGCAATTTTGCGTCAGCTCTTTTTGAAATTATTTCGGCTGCTGTTTGCCCGGTAATAGCCCAATGAAGCTTATTTTGTACCGTTTTATAAAATGTCACCGTGATTTCAGCTTTGGGGTCATAATCAATGCTACATTCAGAATAAATGTCGGTAATCTTTTGATAGAACCTGCGTTCGCTTGCCCGGATTTCCCGAATCCGCTCCAGCAATTCATCAAAATAATCTTTACCAAAAAGCTTTTTACCTTGCTTAAGGCGTTCATCGTCAAGAACAAAACCCTTGATAATAAATTCCTTCAGGGTTTTGGTTGCCCAAATACGAAACTGGGTCGCTTGCTGCGAATTGACTCTGTAACCGACCGAAATAATCGCATCGAGATTATAAAATTGAGTATTGTAATTTTTCCCGTCAGCCGCAGTTGTTCGGATTTTCCGAACAACTGAATCCTCTATCAATTCCTGGCTAAGAAAAATATTTGACAAATGCTCACTAACTGTCGATTTGGTGACGCCAAACAACTCGCCCATAGCCTTTTGAGTAAGCCAAACCGTTTCATCCAGAACAATTACCTCCAGCCTTACATCTCCCTGGGGCGTTGTATATAATATGATTTCCGAGTTCGTCATAGTTTTGATTCCACCAATTTTCCGTTTTCCAGCCGGTAAATCCGGTCCATTTTCTTTGCCACTTCCATCGAATGGGTCACAACAATTAGCGTCACTCCTTCTTCCCGATTCAGTTCAACCAGCAAATCGGTCAGATTAAAAGCCGATTTCTGATCGAGCGCTCCTGTTGGTTCGTCAGCCAAAATCAAACCGGGACGATTGATCAGCGCACGGGCTACCGCAGTCCGCTGACATTCGCCACCCGAAAGTTCTGAAGGTTTTTGTCGGGCAACTTCTGCCAGTCCCATTCTGGAGATCAGCTTTTGAGCACGCGCGAGCGTTTCGTTCCCCTGAAGTTTTTTATTCGTCAGCGTTGGCAATAGAATATTTTCAAGCAAAGTAAGCTGTGGCAACAAGTGGTGCATCTGAAAAACAAAGCCAATTTTCTCATTGCGGAATGCAGCCAGTTGCAGATCGGGATATGCTGACAAATCCTGATTCTCGAAGTACATTTTACCCGAATCCGGCCGATCCAAAGTTCCGATCAGGTTCAGCAAAGTAGTTTTTCCGGAACCCGAAGGCCCAACAATTGCCACGCGGTCTCCGGCAATAACATCCAGATCAAGCTGATCGAGAATCGTCCGGTCTTTCGAATAAGACTTGGATATTCTTTCGAGTTTAAGCAACATAAAGTAGTTTCCTTTCAGAGTTTTTAAATAAAAATATCAATCAGCCCGAAGGGCTACGAATACTTTTCAATCAATGCTTCCAGTTGTCCGGAGATGTTTTGTGTAGTTTCACCTCCATGGTAGCAAATCACCTTATCGATTTTCAGCGCGGCCAATTTTCTGACCGAATTTAAAGCCTGTGATAAATCTAACGAAAAATGAGGATTTGCAATTTCCAGTTTGCCATCTTCAAGCACAAGGGCATCGTTCGCCAGCAGAATCCTTTCTTCGGGCAAATAAATCGAAATATGCCCGGGCGTGTGTCCGGGCGTATTGATAATCCTGATCCGGTCAGAAAAATGAGCATCAAATCCAAAAGTAAAATCAACAGGCACGCGCTTTACCGCTTTTAAATTCTCTTCAAAAGCGGTGCCCCACTCCATAAACTCTTCAGATATCGTGCTTCGAAGACTTTCGGCCTGCTGAAGCCTCAACGATTTCCTTTCTCCGGTGAGATAGGGCGCTTCAATTTCCGAAGTGTAAATTTTCACAAAAGGTACTTCCTCTTTTATCTCGTACAAGGCTCCCATATGATCAATATCCTCGTGTGAAATGATTATACCGGAGAGCTCATTCAGCCCGATTCCATACCTCGCCAATTGCTCCGACAATTGTTTGGCCGAACCTTCATATCCGCAATCGATCAAAAATATGCCTTCTTTTCCTCTCAGGACACATGGGTTTAATACATATTCCTGTCCGAGAAACGACGAAATCAGTTCAAGTTTTATCACTTCCATTCTTTTGCAAATAGCTGTTTAATTACACGTTCAATACCTTTTCGTACACATCAACCATTTTCTTCGCCTGGGCATGAATGTCAAAATGCGCCTTCACACCGGCAATTCCGGCATCTGCCAGTTGCTGAAGGCGGGCATCATCAAAAATGAGTTTTTTCATCGCTTCGGCCAACCTTTCCGGTTCATTTTCACCATAAATCACGCCGCCACCACTGGTTTCAATCACCTCGGGGAATGCCCCCAAAGCAGGCTGAACCATGGGGACTCCGGATGCCATTGCTTCGAGCATATACAATCCGAAAGCCTCGCCATTCAACACCGGAACCGAGATCAGGCGAACTGAATCAAAGAATTTTTGCCGTTCATCGCCTTCAAACTCGTCCACCCAAAACACATCGCTATCCAGTTTGGCTTGGGTTATTTTTTTCTTCTGTTCTTTTATGAAAGCCAGATCATCCCCTGTTTTTCCACCGGTTATTTTGAGCTGTACCGATGAATATCCCGGATCTTTCCGGAGTAAAATAAAAGCATCAACCAGTACGGCCAGTCCGTTCTCGCGGCACATCCGTGAGAGATAGCCAACCACCGGACCTTTATTTTCCACAGGCTTCGGCAAATAGTCGGCCGCATCAACTCCCAAATAAACGGGTTGCATTTTGCACTCAGGAACAACCATGCGTTGATGGATCGCCGACGCAAAATAATTGCTGACGGGAATAAACACATCGACATAATTTCCGCGTTCGCTCATTAAATTCCACACTTTTTGCCGGTATTTGTCGTCCATCGCATCCACCCACACATCTTCGTCCTGAAGCGAACATACTACCACGATATTCATCCGCTGTTTGATCCGGTGCGCCAATCCCAGCAACAGTGCATTCGAGAGGTGAATCACATCGGGTTTTGCTTCATCGGCCAGCCAATCGACCAGACGTTCCAATTCTTCTTTCTGGTTGCCTTCTTCGCCCAGCAGCATCGAAATGGTCATTTCTTCCAACCCTTTGGCACGGGTTGAACCGGCTTTTCGGGCAGCCATTTCGAGCACACTTTTCGAGTCCAGGGCATGTTCGACAAACGCAGGCAGGTGCCTGAAAATCGGGAACTGCTGTTTCAGGTAAAGATTAACTGCCCCGTAGAAAACAGGCACCTCATCCAGATCGTGGGCATCGTCGAAAATGGGCAGATAGAGCGGCACTTTGATGACCTGGTGTCCCAAATCTTTCAGCGCACGGATGTATTTGCTGTCGCGCATGCAGTTTCCGCAGTAGAAACTACCACCTGACCCCGGAATGATGTGTGCGATTTTCATATAGTAAGGTTGATTTTAGTACTATTTTGTAAAGGCTGCTGGCAGTTAGCTTCTGGCAACTGCCAAAAAGCCAGAAGCGAGCCGCTAGTTGCCAAAAATATAAATCCTTCCATCGCCCGCTCCAACCACGATCTTTCCGGCAACAACAGCCGGACTGCCAATAATGGCGCTGCCCAGCTCGTATTTCCATAGCTCTGCCCCGGTTTTCAAGTCATGAATATAGAGCATTCCATCCATGGTTCCGGTAATTACTTTTCCGGATGCAATTACCGATGATGATTCCACCCTATTGCTGGTTTTAACTTTCCAAACTACTTTGCCGGTGCTTTTATCAAAACAGTAGATAAATCTATCCTGATTTCCGATGACGATGAAATTACCGCTTAAAGCCGGAGATGCGATGAAGGGAAGGTTTTTCTCCTTATCGTCGTACATCCAGGCGATCTTCCCGACCTCCAGATTGATGCCAAAGAATTTGCCTTCGTAATCGCCCACGTATGCAAACTTACCCTCAATTACCGGCGACGAAGCCACGTAGGTTTCCAACTGTATCTTCTTAAACACCTTTCCTGTTTCGATGTTCACCAGGTGCAGGAACCCGTCGCAGCCGCCAAAAACAGCATGTTTCCCGTACAAGGCAGGTGCACCATTGATGTAATTATCCGATTCGTAGCGCCAGATGCTGTCGCCTTTATCAAAGCCAAAACAGTGCAGATTATAGTCATAACTACCCACAAAAATCCGCTTTTTACCAGTCACCTTCAGCCAGTTGGCCGAGCCCATGATCTGGTTATCAGTTTTGTATTTCCAGATTTCCTTACCGGTTTTCTCGTCCAGTTTGTAAAATAGCCCATCGAGCTGACCAAACAAAACCGCGCCATCCATCACTAATGCAGGAGCCTCGATGGAGTTTCCCGAAGCAAATTTCCATTTCAGTTTGCCATCGAACCCAATCGCGTACATCGTTCCGTCGGTCGATCCGCAAAAGATTGTTTGCCCGTCAACCACCGGCGATGCTTTGATATCATCGCCCGTTTGAAACGAAGACAACAGCTTGGGTTTCTCCGGAAGATTGGCGACAGTTGCCCCCGAAAGCTGCTGATTCCCGCGGAAGATTGTCCACGACTGAGCACTGGCCGACAAAAACTGGACAGCAAAAAATGCAAAAATAATTATCTGTTTATTCATAAGTTTTCCTCCGCGTTAAACATGGCTAAAGCACCAGTCGGACAGGCCTTTGCCACAATAGCAACTGTTTTTTTCAATCCTCTCTGAACACTTTCGTTGAAAGGAACTCCGATTTTCACATCGAAGCCACGACCGATAAAGGTAAAGCCAAATTCTTCCTGATGTTCGCGGGTCAACCGTACGCAAATACCACATTTGATGCACTTGTTCGACTCATAAACAATTCCTTCGCGGTGAATGAAACGTTCAACATTGAAACGCTCTTCACCCTGAAACCGCTTTTGTATAGCCTGATAACGATCAGACAATTCGCGCAGCACGCACGATTCAGGATTACGGCAATCGCAGTGCATGCAACGTTTTGCTTCAATCATGGCGGCTTCTTTGCTAAATCCCGCAGCATCCGATTTTTGGCGCGGCGCATCTTCCGAGTCCTTTTTATACTGAATGAATTCCGACTCGGCCAATCGCCCGAATTTGGAATTGAACCGCTCCGGATAACCTTTTACTTCGGAAGTTTTAAAATAATTGCCGATCACAGTTGCCACTTCTTTGCCCTGCCCGACTGAGCGAACAGCCAGTTTGGATGCACGAAGCGAATTACCCGCTGCAAAAACTTTTGGAGATGAAGTGAGGTAACTCGTTTTATCAGCAACAAAGCCTGTTTTTATAGTTTTCAATCCAAAATCCGGATTTTCATCAGTAAGCGTTCCTGTGGCTACAACCACGGCGTCAAATTCGTCCTGAAGAGCTGAAAACCGAACTGCATCAATCGTTTCATCCAACCGAAGTTCAACGCCTGTCGCCACTATACGGGCCACTTCCTGATCGATCACTGAGCCCGGTAAAATATCTTCGCCGATCAAACGCAACTCGCCACCGGCCTGGCTATTTTTATCAAAAATCACCGACTGATGACCTTTTTGCTGAAGGTAATACGCAGCGGCCAGCCCGGCAGGACCAGCACCAATCACAGCCACTTTTTTTCCTGAAAGCGGCGCCAGTTTTGGCAGATATGGTTTATCACTTTTCAAATCTTCGTCGCCCACAAACATTTTCAGGTGACAAATGGAAACGGCCTCGTCAACCTGTTTACGGCGGCAGCCAGCCTCACACGGAGCAGGACAAATGCGCCCCAATATCGACGGCAAAGCAATATCGCGTTTCACCACTTCCAGTGCTTTGCCAAAATCACCTTTAGCAATCAGGCGGTTCATCAACGGAATGTTCATGTGCGCCGGACAAACCAACTGGCAGGGCGCTTCGCAGTCGCCCACGTGTTCGCTCAACAGCAGTTCGAGCGCTGCTTTGCGCGATTCGGTCGTTTCAGCATCGTTGGTGATGATGTTTTGTCCTTCAGAAACCGGCACCGAACACGAAGCAAACAGACGTCCGGTATGGGCATCTTTCACCAGGCAAACCATGCACGAAGTAAAATGCCCGGTTTCTTCCAAATAACACATCGTCGGAATTTCAATTCCAACCGATTGGGCTGCCTTCCAGACTGAAGTCCCCGTAGGAACCTCGATGGTGTGATTATCTATGGTAAGTTTTATCATTTTCGTCTTATGTAGCAATTTTCATGATCTCCGTCGGTTGAAACCAACGGCAAAGGATAAAATCTATCTTTTCGAACATTGAGCGAAATATTCTTTGCCGTCTGCTTTAGCTGACGGACACTCAATATTTCAATTCATTAAACCTCAGAACTTCTGCAATCTGTCTCCTTCCTCTTTGGGGGAAGGGCTAGGGATGGGGCATAAACTACAAAACTATCCCAACTCGCAACCCGTATCAGATGATTTCCACCGCATCTACCGGACAAGCCTGCCTGCACGCATCGCACTTGATGCAAAGGTCAGTGATGACTTCGTGCTTTTCGTGCGGCTTGAACAGAATGGCTTCGGTCGGGCATTTCTGCGCGCATTTGGTACATCCGATGCACAAATCGTTGATCTGGTATTTAATCAGGCTCTGGCATTTGCCCGACGGACATTTGCCGTTGATGTGCGCCATATATTCATCACGGAAATACCGCAGAGTCGACAAAATCGGGTTTGGCGCCGATTTTCCCAATCCGCACAGGCTGCCTTTTTTAGTCCAGTCGGCGAGGTATTCCAGTTCATCCAAATCTTTTTCGGTTCCTTTTCCTGAAGTGATTTTATTTAGAATCTCGAGCATTCGTTTGGTTCCCACACGGCAAAACGTACACTTTCCGCACGATTCGTTTTGCGTAAACGACAGGAAATAACGGGCAATGTCCACCATACAATCGTCCTCATCGAGCACCACCAAACCGCCGGAACCCATCATGGCACCCACTTTCAGGAGCGATTCGTAATCGATGGGCGTATCGTACAGCGATGCCGGAACGCAACCACCCGATGGCCCGCCGATCTGCACAGCCTTGAATTTTTTACCATTCTGAACGCCTCCTCCAATTTCTTCCACAATCTGTCGAACCGTGATTCCCATCGGCACTTCGATCAACCCGCCGCGGTTCACTTTTCCGGCGAGGGCAAAAACCTTGGTACCTCGGCTCTTTTCGCTCCCGATTACGGCAAATTTGCCCGATCCTTCACGAATGATGTACGAAACCTGTGCAAACGTTTCGGTATTGTTGATGAGTGTTGGTTTCTTCCAAAGTCCGCTCACTGCGGGGAAAGGCGGCCGACTGCGCGGAAATCCGCGATGTCCTTCGATCGATTCCATCATGGCCGATTCCTCGCCGCAGACAAAAGCGCCCGCACCTTCGTAAATGCTCATGTCGAACGAGAAGCCGCTTCCCAGAATGTTTTCGCCCAGCAAATTGTGCTCACGGCAATTGATCAGCGCCTGTCGGATGCGTTTCACCGCGAGCGGGTATTCGGCTCGGATGTAGAAAAACCCTTCGGTTGCACCAACTGCTTTAGCAGCAATCACCGCTCCTTCGATCACCCGGTAAGGGTACGATTCGAGCAACATGCGGTCCATGAAAGCGCCCGGGTCACCCTCGTCGCCATTCACGATCAGGTATTTTTCGTCGGCGTAATTGTGCGCCACCAAATCCCATTTCAGTCCGGTAGGAAAACCAGCACCACCACGGCCGCGTAATCCGCTGTCCTTGATGGTTTCTATAATTTTTTCAGGAGAAAGCTCGGACAGGCATTTCTGCATCGCCACAAAACCTTCGTGGCGCTTGTATTCCTCGATGTCGAGCGGGTTGATGATTCCGCGGTATTGCGTGGCAATCGGTATCTGACGATCGAGAAAGTTGGCTACCTGCTTTTCGCGGGCATCAATGGCATATTGTTTCACGCCGTCCCAAACGGTGTCGGTCTGCACCTTTTCGAAGAAATTGTAGATCGAATTCTTCAGCTTATCGCCCAACCCCAGCGGTTTAAAATGCGAAGAGATGATTCCCTTGATTTCTTCCGGCTTTACTTTGGCATACAGGGTTGATTTGCCGTTTTCAGGAATCACCTCAACCAGCGGAACCTGGTGGCACATGCCCACGCAACCCACATTTTTCAGGCTGATACGAATGCCGGTGTTGGCAACGGTTTCTTCCACAGCCCTTTTCACTTCCTCGCTGCCTGAAGCCACACAGCACGAACCCAGGCCAATGCGTATTTCTCCCTGAATTTCGGAGCCGTCGGAATGACGAAATTTGCCTTTCCCGGAGGTAGCGGCGCCTTCGTGCGTTTCGAAATCGGCGATGATGCTCCCAACCTTATCCGAAGCTACGTGTCCGTAGGTTATTTCGTCGATTTGCACCACCGGAGCCAGCGTGCAACAGCCGAGGCACGACACTTTTTCGATGGTGTAAGTCATCGAAGCATCGGTTTCCTGATTGCCGGCGAGGTTGAAATGACGGCGCAAGGCATCATACACCTGCCCGGCACCTTTTACGTGACAAGCTGTTCCGACGCATACTTTCACAATGTGTTTGCCCACCGGATGCATCCTGAACTGGGAGTAAAACGAGGCTACCCCGACAATCTGCTCGGGAGTGATGTCCGTTTTTTCGCACACGTATTTCAGGGCTTCCTCCGGAAGATAATTGAAGGTGTTCTGTATCGCCTGCAAAACAGGAATCACCGAACGGGCAGCGGTTCCTTTCTCTGCAATAATCTGATCAACGGTTTGTTGTATATCTTCTAACATATTTAATTCGATGGGTTATACCCGTTTTCATTTATTCTCTCCAGCCCCGAAGGGGTGCGATCTGAGAACACAGGGTGAAGCCCTGTGCCAAAGCACGCCACGAAGCTCCAAAGCCCTGAAGGGGCGAAATTTCAATCCCAGACGTAACGTTCATCGTATTCAACGTTATACTTCCTAAGAAATGCTCTGTATTCTTCCTGAAATGTCTTTTTTTGATGATGCTCCTTTTGTTTGGAGATGTAATCAGTTACCACATCAATTTCACTTGGATTTACTGAAAATGCGCCATATCCATCCTGCCAATAAAACTTCGAATACGCTTCGCCTTTCGTTTTCATCCATTTTGAGGCATGGGATTTCAGCTCTTCCATCAACTTGACTAAGGCGATCTTTTTAGACAACAAACATAGAATATGGATGTGATCCGTGTAACCACCAACTTTGATGGGTTGACATTCCAGATTTTTACAGATTCCACCTAAATAATTGTGGAGTTGGTTTTCAATCGCATCATCAATCATCGGCTCCCGGTGCTTTGTGCTAAACACGATATGCAGGTAATTCATTACCAGAGATTGTCCCATGTTTATTAGTATTTCGCCCTTTCAGGGCTCTTTAACGATTTGTTTTCATTCTATTTTTTCGATGGGCTACACCCATCGCTATTGGATTCTGCCCTTTCAGGGCTATTAATTTCTGTTTCTATATTTCTCCAGCCCCGAAGGGGTGCGATCTGAGAACACAGGGTGAAGCCCTGTGGCAAAGCACGCCACGAAACTCCAAAGCCCTGAAAGGGCGAAATATAATGCTAACTCCCAATACAATACAAATTATTCATTCCGCGCAGATACACTTTGCCATCCTGAAACACCGGAGAACAGACTGCCTTTTCTCCCAATTCTGAAGTTCCGACCAACTGATAGTCTCTGGTTGCTTTTACGATGTGCGTTTTACCTGACATATCTGTAATGTACACCTTTCCGTCGACATAAACCGGCGATGAATAAAACGAATCTCCATACTCCTGCTCCCAGAGTTTTTCGCCGGTTTTGGCATCCAGGCAGGCAAAAACCCCGTAAGTAGTTGCAATATAAACCATACCATTGATGGCCAGCGGGCTCGAAACTTCAGGCAAATATTCATCGGCTTCCCAAAGTATTTCAGGAGTTGTACCTATTTTTATACCAACCAGTTTTGCATACTCGTTGGCCGCAAACACCATTCCGTCGGCATATCCCGCAGATGGGCCAACTTCTCCGGAAAGACAGGCGATATTCCACAGCTCCTTGCCGGTTTCAGGATCGTACCCGTTCACATTCGGATTGGTGGTAAGAATGACTTCGGTGCGACTTCCTGTATTCACCAGAATGGGAGACGACCAGGAGATTTTCGAACTTCGCGGAGTTTCCCAAACCGTATTTCCAGATTTGGGGTCCAGGGCTAACAACTTTCCGGCCCGGTTGGTATCGTACTGAATCAGCAACTTGTCTTTGTAAATGATCAACGACGAACCGTGTCCGTAATGATTATCCGGAACACCCAGATTACGTGCCCACAGACGTTTGCCCGTCATATCAAGCGCCAAAACATCGCCGGTAGCAAAAATTGCAAATACCGCACGGCCGTCAGTCGCCATTGTCGGAGCCGCTAAACCGGTATCCGCAGTAACTTTAGGTGCAGATGAAGGCGACCCCTGAATATTGTCAGCCGCAGCTTCCCAAAGC
>JAEUSS010000232.1 GCA_016788685.1 Prolixibacteraceae bacterium
GAACGAATCATATTCAGGATACGGACAGCTTCAACAGCTTCGCGAACATCGTGAACCCTCAAAATATCAGCACCTCCCATCAGAGCCAGCGCATTAACTACCGATGTGCCGTTCAGCGCAGCTTCAGGATTTGAGCCCAGCAACTTATATATCATCGACTTGCGCGATACTCCAACCAAAAGAGGCAACTGAAAGACCTTAAATGAATCGAGGCGGTTAAGTAACTCGTAGTTGTGTTCCATATTTTTGCCGAAACCAAATCCGGGATCAATAATTACATCTCTCACCCCTGCTTTGTTCAGCTTTTTCACACGATCAGTAAAGAACATCGAGATATCGCGGATAATATCACCGTACTCCGGGTTTTCCTGCATTTTGAGCGGAGTGCCCTGCATGTGCATCAAAATATACGGAACGCCCAGTTTTCCGATGGTATCAAACATGTGCACGTCAAAATTACCTCCCGACACATCGTTTACAATACAAGGGCCGCAGTCTTCAATTACCTTCAGAGCCACCCACGAACGGTAGGTATCAATAGATATAAATGCCTGGGGAAAGGCCTTTCTTACTGCTTTTACCGCCGGAAGAATCCGTTCAATTTCCTCTTTGGTGGTTATTCCTTCGGTTCCGGGCTGGGTTGATACAGCCCCGATGTCAATAACCGTTCCGCCTTGCTCCAGAATTTCTTCCGCTCTTTTGATTACTTTTTTTTCGGTTTTGTACCTGCCGCCATCAAAAAAGGAATCAGGAGTAACATTCAGGATTCCCATAACAACAGGCTGTGCAAGATCAAGAATCTGTCCGTTAAGGCTAATGGTATTCTTGCGTTTCAGGAACTTAGTTGCGGTTGATGTGATTAACATACGATAAAAATTAGACCTCTCAGAATCATGTGTTTCACAAAAGTAAAATAAAATACAATTAAAGTACACTTAAAATTAATACTTTTATGCCTCTAAAAATTAAGATAATCATGGATAAAACAAGCCAGCAATACGACCAGGTCATTAACGTTTGCCGAGATATTTTTACAAAAAAAATGAAAGATTACGGCATCGCCTGGCGCATTCTTCGTCCCAGTTCGATGACCGATCAGATTTATATTAAAGCGCAACGGATCAGAAGTATTGAACAAAAAGGAGTCAGTAAGATTGATGAAGGCGTGCGGGCAGAGTACATCGGAATTGTGAACTACTGCATCATGGCCCTGATTCAGCTTGAAAAAGGAACTTCTGAAAATGATGACCTCACCGAGGAAGAAACCCTCAGTTTGTACCTCGCTTATTTCAACGAAGCCAAAAATCTCATGATGGCCAAAAACCACGATTATGACGAGGCCTGGCGGAACATGCGGATGAGCTCATACACCGACCTGATCCTCATGAAACTTAAACGCACCAAACAAATAGAAGACAATCTGGGGAAGACTTTAATCTCCGAAGGAATTGATGCAAATTACCTTGACATGATCAATTATGCCGTTTTTGCGTTAATTAAGATTGAATTCTAAAATTTAAGCTCATGTTTAAGCACGTTGCACGCATTTTATTTGGATTAACCTTTGTGTTCTCCGGTTTTGTAAAAGGTATTGACCCGTGGGGATCGGCCTACAAGTTCACCGATTATTTCAATGCATTCCAGATGCCCTGGCTCTCCGGCCTGGCTTTTGCTTTGGGCATAATACTGGCAGCAGCAGAGTTTTTCCTGGGCGTTGCAATGATCTTCAACTTTTCCATTCGTATTTTCAGTTGGTTCACACTGGCGTTTATGGTGTTTTTTACCGGACTGACCTTCGTGCTCGCGCTGACCAATCCGGTTGCCGATTGCGGATGCTT
>JAEUSS010000236.1 GCA_016788685.1 Prolixibacteraceae bacterium
TATGATTGCTTGTCCGATGGCTATGATCGCTTGTCCGAAGGCTATGATCGCCTGTCCGATAGCTATGATCGCTTGTCCGAAGGCTATGATTGCCTGTCCGATGGCTATGATCGCTTATCCGATGGCTATGATTGCTTGTCCGATGGCTATGATCGCTTATCCGACGACTATGATTGCTTGTCCGATGGCTATGATCGCTTATCCGATGGCTATGATTGCTTGTCCGACGACTATGATTGCCTGTCCGACGACTATGATCGCTTGTCCGATAGCTATGATCGCTTATCCGATGGCTATGATTGCCTGTCCGATGGCTATGATCGCTTGTCCGATGGCTATGATCGCTTATCCGATGGCTATGCTGCCCCTGAGCAGCGATGTTCCCTGAGCAGCGAAGTGTGCCGAAGGGAGCCTGTCAAAAGGATTCGCGCCCGGCTTGTGCGGTTTGTTGTGGCGGCTGCCTGTTGTCGTTAATTAATTGTTCTTTAAAGGCAGTTCAATAAAAAAAGTTGTTCCCTGGTCCGGGGTACTTTCGAAAGAAACCGACCCGTTTAAATAACCTTCGCCCAAAAGTTTCATGCTGTAGGTGCCAATGCCCCTGTTGTTGTCTTTGGTTGAGAATGACCGTTGAAACAACTGAAGCTGTATTTCTCTTTCCATATAGGAAGGATTGTGAACCTCGATCCGTATGTTATTGGTTTTTCTGGCCGAAATCGTTATTTTTTGTCCGGGGTCAATGGCTTCCAGCGCATTTTTTGCCATGTTGATCAGGATGCGTGTCAGGATGGTTTCGTCGCTTGTAAAGGCAAGGTTCCCGGTATAGTCGTTTGTTTCAATTTGCTTTTGCAGTGCAACCTGGTGGTGCCTGATTTTGTCGGAAACTTTGAGAAGGAATGGCTTTGTTTCGATCCGGTTTTCGCTGACCCGCAGTTCACCGCTTTCGGCTTTGTTGATTTGCTGCTGGGTCTTTATTTCATCGACAATCTGGTTGCTGAGCGAATCGGCAATCTGCAGGAACTCATCTTTTTCTTTTCCTGAAAGGGAGGGTAAGATCTGGAAAATTCCGCATAAACTTCCGGCTACATTAATGATGTCGTGATAGAAAATCCGTTCAAGCAGTTCTTTGCGTTTTTTTTCGGTGATATCCTGCAAAGAAACCACCAGGTATTCGTCCTGTTCGTATGAGAACGGGGCCGCCGTAATTTCCAAATCGATTTGGACCGTGTTGGTTTCGAGTTGCCGGACGATCCGGCATTCTTTTACCGTTTTGTTTTTCTTTTTCCAGCTTTCGCACAAGGCGTTGAATGCTCCGCAATACTGGCATTTTTCAGATGTTCCGCAACCTCCGGTATCATTTTTTGAGTTGATGCATTGCAATAACTCGCCCGGACGTGCCCCAAAAATGTCTTGCTGAAGATTTAAACCGTATTTTTCGATGACCTTTTCGTTGAAAAATATAACCTGATTGCTTTTGTTCAGGATGCATATAATGTGCGACATGGAAGAAAACAAATCTTTCATGTAAGCAATCTTTTCGAGAGAAAGATGCTTTTGGGCAATGTTCTCCTGTGGTTCTCTTTCGGGTAAAGTATATGTTGTATTCATTACAAGTTGCAAAAGTGCCAAATGTAGTCCCGATTATTATATATTCAAATATCCGAGGCCAAATTTGCGATTCTCTTTTCCTGTTTGGCGATGAATTTTTGCAAGGGCAGACCGAATCTGCACCTCGCTTTGCAGCTGAACCTTTCAGCCTGTTCGTCGGGTCTGGACACGGTCGTTCTTATTGATTCTTCGGGCGAGTGGGCAGCGTTTCAGGCCTTTCATAAATTCTGGTGCAAGTTCTTTCGGCTTTCAGGTTCTTCATGGTTTCAAACCCTATCTTTGCAACACTAATCTGCCGTTTAATTTAATCTGTCAACCCGATGATTCAAGACATCAACCCGCACCGTTTCAGTAATGTTTACCTCGCCAATCAGACTATAAACAATAACGATTTTATTCTGCATTACCGGGGAAATTCCATCCTGCTCAAAACCAAAGGCAACGAACTGGCCCTTCCGCAGAAAAAGGACTTTCCGGAGCTATCGGCCGAAACGGATTTTGTCTTTTTGTTTAGCCTGAACGAAGTGCCGTGTTTCCTGATCCGGGACCAACTGAACGCCGGCGAATCGCAGTTTGCATACACCGACATCAGCTTCTTCCGCAGCACCACGCAGCGCGAAATTGGCTGGGTGAGCCTGGTGGGGCTTCACCTGCGCAACTGGTACCTGCAAAACCGCTTTTGCGGAACCTGCGGCATCCGTACACAGCATAAACCCGACGAACGGGCTTTGGTTTGCCCGGCCTGCAACACGGTGGTTTACCCCAGAATTTCACCGGCTATTATCGTGGCCATCCGCAGTAACGACAAGATTTTGCTGGCCCGCAATTCGAATTTCACCGGCGGCTGGTATTCGCTGGTGGCCGGTTATACGGATGTGGGCGAAACGCTGGAAGAAACCGTCCGCCGCGAAGTGAAGGAAGAAGTAGGGCTCGATGTACGGAACATCCGCTATTACAAAAGCCAGCCCTGGGAACTCTCGGGATCGATGATGATTGGTTTTATTGCCGAAGCCGACGAAAACCAGCCGGTTCGGGTCGACGGAAAAGAGATCACCGCTGCCGCCTGGTTCTCCCGCGGTAACCTTCCCAATCATCCGCTCAGCATCAGCATTGCCGGCGAAATGATCGAAAAGTTTGAGCGCGGAGAGCTGTAGCCTGAAGCCTGAAGCCTGAAGCCTGGCAGCTGATTGCGCTGTTGCCTTACTTCAGCTTTCTCTTTTTAACTCCTTCAAAAGTCACCTGAACGGGCTGAATGGTTCCGTCGGTATTGAAGATGAGTTTATCCATGCAGGTTTCGCGGTGGTTGCCGTTGGTTTCGCCCAGCGGACGACGGTGATACACAATGATCCACTCGTCGGTTCCGGGAATGTTGATAACCGAATGGTGTCCGGCTCCTGTTGCCACATCCGGGTCTTGCTGAAGGATTTTCCCGATTCGCTTGAACGGGCCAAACGGCGAGTCGGATATGGCATAAGCCACGCTGTAATTCGGGCCGGTCCAGCCACCTTCCGACCACATGAAATAATACTTCCCGTTGCGTTTGATCATAAACGGACCTTCCACATAGTTTTCAGGAGTAATTTCCCTGAACAGGGTTCCGTCAGGAAAAGGAACCGTACGGAGCAGATCGGCGCTTAACTTTACGATGTTGCAATGCCTCCAGCCGCCGTAATACATGTAAAACTGGCCGTCGTCGTCGCGAAAAACAAACTGGTCGATGGGTTGTGCTCCGTTGTGGAACTTGCCGATGAGTGGTTTGCCCAGCGCATCTTCGTACGGCCCTTCGGGGCGGTCGGAAACCGCGACGCCAATGCCGCCGTATTCGTTGTCGCTTTGAATATCGTTGGCAGCAAAAAACAGGTAATACTTGTTGTTGGCGTGTATGGTGGCCGGAGCCCAGAGCGCCCGTTTGGCCCAGTTGACATCCTGGATGTGGAGCACCTGGTCGTGTTTGGTCCAGTTGATCAGGTCGTCCGACGAAAACGCGTCAATCCGGACCTGTTTTTCATAGACATCGGAGTAGGTCGGGAATACCCAGTATTTGTTGCCGTAAACCGCTCCTTCCGGATCGGCATACCATCCGTCGAAAACCGGGTTGCCCGAGAGGTTTTTCTTCTTCATTTCAGGCCTGATTTTTTGCGCGAAGCCGGATGCCAGTATGCCCGAAAGCAGCACAATCAGAAGTGTACATTTCATCATGGTTTGGTTTGTTTTAGTTTGGTCTGCGTTCAAAAATACAAAGTTTATTTCTTCTCCGGCTGTATTATTTCTTTATTTTAGGGCATCTAAAAATATAAACCATGACACCTAAAAAAATCAAACTGTTGTTTTCTGTGTTTTTATTGCTGAGCTCTTTTTTTCTGATTGCTCAGCCTGCTGAAAAACTGGTCAAGATTGTGGTGGCTCCCGACCATGCCGACTGGGTTTATAAACCCGGCGAAACAGCCCGGTTCCAGGTGACCGTGATGAAAAACAGCGAGCCTGTCAGGAATGTAAAGATCAGGTACGAGTTGGGGCCTGAACAAATGGTTCCGGCTAAAACCGATTCGGCTGTACTGAAAGACGGCCAGTTCCGTATCGAAGGCGGCACGATGAAAGAATCCGGATTCTTACGCTGCAAAGTTTCGGCTGTGGTCGACGGCGTCAGGTACGATAACCTGGCAACTGCCGCGTATTCTCCTGAAAAAATTAAACCAACCACCGAATCGCCTGCCGATTTTGTTCAGTTCTGGGACAAAGCCAAAGCCGAAGCTGCCAAAGTCCCGATGGACGTAAAACTGACTTTGTTGCCCGAACGTTGCACCGAAAAGGTGAATGTTTATCACGCCAGTATTCAGAACTATAAAGTCGGTACCCGTTTGTACGGTATCCTGTGCGTTCCGAAAAAAGCGGGCAAATATCCGGCATTGCTGAAAGTGCCCGGAGCAGGTGTGCGCCCGTATTACGGCGATGTGGCTACGGCCGAGAATGGTGTGATTACGTTCGAAATGGGTATTCACGGCATCCCGGTAACGATGGAGCCTTCGGTATATGCGGATATGGGAAGGTCGGTACTCGACGGTTACATGTTTTATAACCTCGACGACCGCGACCGCTACTATTACAAGCGGGTGTACCTGGGCTGCGTCCGTGCCGTTGATTTCATCTGTTCGTTGCCTGAATTCGACGGATCGACACTGGTTGTTACCGGAGGAAGCCAGGGCGGGGCTTTGTCGATTGTTACTGCCGGACTGGATTCGCGCGTGAAGTATCTCGCTTCGTTTTACCCGGCACTTTGCGACCTGACCGGCTATCTGCACGGAAGAGCAGGAGGCTGGCCTCACATGTTCAACCAGTGGAATAAAGCATTCAACGCCAAACCCGATAAGATTGAAACCTCCAGATACTATGATGTGGTTAACTTTGCCCGTTTGGTAAAGGTTCCCGGATATTATTCGTGGGGTTACAACGACGTAACCTGCCCCCCGACATCGATGTATGCGGCCTACAACGTGATCGGGGCTCCCAAAAGCCTGAATGTTTACGAAGAAACCGGGCACTGGACTTATCCCGAACAAAACGACAAGCTCCGGAAATGGTTGCTCGAAAAACTGCTTGGTAAAAATTAACTCAATTCCCGGATATCCTCCGGGAATTTTTTTTGTACAGACATTGTCTGCCATAGTATTGCCATCCGAAGTTCATTTGTGGTATTTTCTTTTCGTTGCAGAGGCGTCGGTAAACAGT
>JAEUSS010000258.1 GCA_016788685.1 Prolixibacteraceae bacterium
CTTTCACCTACGCGAAAGAAAACAATAAAAATGTTCACCTGATTGGCTTGATCGGCCCCGGCGGAGTTCATGCGCTAAGTGCTCACATGGTTGCTTTGTGCCAGATCGGAACCGATTTTGGCCTGAAAAATACATTTATCCACGGATTGACTGACGGACGCGATACCGATCCGCGTTCAGGTCTGGGATTTCTGGAAGAAGATTTGAAGAACCTGGAAGGTACAAACGGAAAGTTCGCTTCGCTGATTGGCCGCTATTACGGCATGGACCGCGATAAAAATTACGACCGCCTGAAACTGGCTTACGATTTATATACCGAAGGAAAAGGAACTCCTTCGACCGATTTGCTGAAATCGGTAAAGGAGTCATATGAGGCCGGAGTTACCGACGAATTCCTGAAGCCAATTGTAATGGTTGATGAAAACGGAAAACCGTTGGCTACCATTCAGGAAAATGATGTTGTAATTTGTTTCAACTTCAGGACAGACCGTTTGCGTCAGACAACAATAGCCTTCACGCAACAGGACCTTCCTGATTTCGGAATGAAAACAATGCCGCTGCAATGGTTTACCATGACCAATTATAAGGCCGATTTCAAAAACATCAATGTTATTTTCGACAAGCCCAACCTGAATAATACCATGGGTGAAATCGTGTCGAAAGCCGGGCTGAAGCAAATACGTATTGCCGAAACCGAAAAATATGCGCACGTAACATTCTTTTTCAGCGGCGGACGCGAAGAAGAATTTCCCGGAGAAAAGAGATTGTTAGCGCCGTCGCCTAAGGTTCCGACTTACGATTTCCAGCCCGAAATGTCGGCCCCGATGGTTCGCGACCTGATTGTTCCGGAATTACTAAATCAGACGGCTGATTTTGTATGCCTGAATTTTGCAAACGGAGATATGGTTGGGCACACCGGAGTTTACGAAGCCATTACCAAAGCTATCACAGCTGTTGATGCCTGCGTTAAAGATGTAGTTGAAGCGGCTCAAAAAGGCGGTTATGAAGTCATGATTATTGCCGACCACGGAAATGCTGATAACGCAGTGAACGAAGACGGTTCTGCCAATACAGCACATTCGCTGAACCCGGTTCCGTGTATTTATATTTCGGAAAATAAGAACGCGAAAGTCAAAAATGGTATTCTGGCCGATGTGGCTCCCACTTTGTTGTCACTGATGGGCTTGGAGATTCCCGCAGAAATGACCGGAAACGTGTTGATTGAAAAATAATTTTATCTGTTTGATTAAATCCTGACGGGTTTTGCGAAGCCTGTCAGGATTTTATTTTATCCGTTATGCTCGAAATTGGACGCACCATTGTTAGTTTAGATGTGTTGGAGAAAAAGTTCCTGTGTGATTTACTAAAATGCAAAGGGGCTTGCTGTGTTGAGGGTGATTCGGGTGCGCCGCTCACTCCGGAAGAGGCGAAGGCCATTCAGGACGCATATCCTGAAGTTGCACCGTATATTTCGGAAGACCATCAGAAGGAAGTCAGTAAGCAAGGTTTTGCTGTAATCGACCTCGACGGAGATTTGGTCACTCCACTTGTCAATAACCGGCAGTGTGCATACACTTATGAGGAAAAAGGAATCTTGAAGTGTGGCATCGAAAAAGCATTTCTGGATGGTAAAATCAACTTCCGGAAACCGGTCTCCTGCCATTTATTTCCTATCCGGATTACGGAGTACAAACGTTTTGATGCCGTTAATTACCAACAGATCGACATTTGCAAGCCCGGCCGCGAATGCGGGAAAAGTGAAAAACTTCCGCTTTATGTATTCCTGAAAGAGCCTTTGATCCGCAAATACGGTGAAGAATGGTACGAACAGTTGGAGTACGCCGCCGATAATTTTCCGGGTAAAAGATAAAAGGTTGTTGGCAGGCATTATTGGTCAATACGTTCCATGTGGAAATTCTGAAAGTCCATCGGTTAGGCGGATGTGTGCTTCGGGAGTTGTTCTTTATTTGTATTTTTATACCTCGTTAAAACAAATCTTCCGGTTGCCTGAACGGTAATATTGATGATTGCCAGAGGAATGATGAAATATAAAGAAATACTTAGCCAGCCTTTCACTTTACTCGACCCGGTTCGTTACCGTTGGTCGCTTATTGCCTTTTGTACCGTTTTCGGTATTTTCTTTGTCAATGTCTTTGTCCCCTTCAACATCAACAGCTGGAGCAACGACTCAGGGCTGGATCAATTGGTCAGGCTTTCCGGCTTCGGAATAATCGCAGGATTTATTTTGATTGTCTCTCAGTTCGGCCTCCGCAGAGTTGCCGGCATCAGACATTTTACTGCGGGTACGTTTGCCCTATGGGTGGCAGGCGAGCTCCTCCTGATGGCCATTTCATTTCTTCTCTATCAATCCAGCTGGGACATCAGCGTCACCCAATTTGTGAGGGAGATTCCCGACAGTTTAAAATACAC
>JAEUSS010000305.1 GCA_016788685.1 Prolixibacteraceae bacterium
ATGTGAATAGTTTCTCGGCGACAACCAAATCCTTGGCTCTAATTGTCGAACAAATCAATCTGAACTCATCGGGACAGTTCAATTATACCGACGAATTTGAAACTCTTACGGCCAAGATATTTCCCACCAGACGCGCGTTATATAGTTTTGCAAAACGAATACTCTTCGAGATTCATGAATTGCCTCTTCTCACCGATGAAAGGAAGATACTCACTGAATGGACGGAAGAATTCGGCGAACAAAACAGAAAATCATATAACAAAAACCTTTACAGAGAAGGCAAAGATTCGGCACTTCTGGTAAAAAATATTCTACCCCGATATCCGGAAAGTCCTATACAAGTAAACGGCTCACAAATTCTTAATCAGAACTTTGACGCGCTCTTTGAAAAATATCCGAACTTAATCACGTTTGGAGAAGATACCGGAAAACTGGGCGATGTAAACCAGGGTATGAAAGGCATGCAGGTAAAATACGGCGAATCCCGGGTTTTTGATACCGGAATACGGGAAACAACCATTATCGGCCAAGGAATAGGACTGGCACTGAGAGGTTTCCGTCCGATAGCAGAAATTCAGTACCTCGATTACCTGATTTACGCACAACCAACCCTTAGCGATGACCTGGCCAGCCTGCAATACCGTACTTTGGGCAAACAGGCGGCTCCGCTCATCATTCGGACCAGAGGCCATCAACTACAGGGTATCTGGCATGCCGGTTCGCCTATTCAGCTCATTCTGGGCTCCATGCGGGGAATTTACCTTTGTGTTCCGCGCAACATGACCCAGGCTGCCGGATTCTACAACACCCTGCTCGCAGCAAATGACCCTGCTCTGGTGATTGAACCACTAAAAGGATACAACCTGAAAGAACCATTGCCTTCGAATATGGGCGATTTCAGGGTACCCCTTGGCGTTCCGGAAATCGTTCACGAAGGAACCGATGTCACTGTGGTTACCTACGGCTGGAATGTACATCACGCCGTAAAAGCTGCACATCTCCTGAAGGAAATCAAAAACATTTCTGTTGAAGTTATTGATGTTCAGACTCTGATGCCTTTCGACATCAATCATCTGATTCTGGAATCAGTAAAAAAGACCAACAAAGTAATTTTTATTGACGAAGATGTTCCCGGAGGCGGTACTGCATACATGATGCAAAAAGTGATGCAGGAGCAACAGGTGTTTAATCATCTGGACACAGCTCCGCGGACATTGTCTGCCATGGAACACCGCCCGGCCTACGGAATTGACGGGGAGTATTTTTCGAAACCGAACGTAGAGTTGATTTTCGAAAACATTTATCAAATGATGCACGAGGTTAATGTCAAAGGCTATCCTTTGCTCTGATTCTTCTTTCGGCGGCCAGTCAGTTGTAATAACTACTCAATATCAACTATATTGATTTTAAGTTAATTAATGCCTGTATCTTCTTTGTTATCGCCATAAGTCTGGCTTTAAAGTTTATATTCGTGCTTTTGCAACTTTTCAGAAATTTACACGTTCGGGTATAAGTACACCAAACAAAAGAGTTTCAAAAAGAAAAATCGGAGCAATTACATTTACACTGCAATAACTGAAAGGAAAAACAAGATGTTCGAAAAAAAACAGAGTGATTTTAAAACACCTGACCTGACCAAATTACAAGAAGTAATAATTGATGTAAAAACGAGGATCTATATACCCGTTGGTGCCGATCCGAAAGAAGCCAGAAGCCGTTATTTTCAGCGCCTTGAAAGTAAAAAACTGTAACCGTTTTAACTAAAACGGATACCATAAATGAAACAGATGGTCTTTCAGGAAATCAATTTTCTGAAGGACCATCTGTTTTTTTGAGCCATCTGTTTACGCTCCTGACCTCTCAATCCATAACCATTTCAGAAAAAAGAAATTGCCAGGTTGCGATACTTTTCTTTATCAAGTATATTCGTAACTTGAAAAACATCAAATATGTCGTTAATAGCTCCTGAAAATCACCTTGTTCTTTTTGCAGTAATCGTTGGTGCAGCAGCACTTGGGATATGGTCGGAACACAAAAAATGGTTTGGCCAGGTCTCCGGAATTTTAGTTACCATGATTGTAATGTCGGTATTATCGATGACAGGTGTTGTACCTGTGGCTTCCAGTCCTAAACTAAAAGTTGATGTTTACGAGCTGATTTTTAGCTATTTCATTCCGCTGTCTATTCCGCTATTACTGATGGGATCCAATATATCCCGAGTTATCCGTGAAGGAGGAAAACTTCTGGTAGCTTTCCTTATTGGTACGTTGGGAGTAATTCTTGGTAGCTTTCTGGCATTCTATCTCATCAATCTTGGGCCGGACTCCGGTAAAACTGCTGGTGTTATAGCAGCCACACTAATCGGAGGAAGTATGAATTTTATCGCAACCGGTGAAATCATGAATTTTAGTACTCACCCCCTCTTTTCAGCGACCATTGCCGTAGACAATTTTGCTGCCAATGCATATATTTTACTGATGTTTGCCATTCCTTCACTGAAATTTCTGGCACGCTTCTTTGTCAAGCCAAAACCTGAAAATCAAAAGGAAACTGAAAAGAATCCGAGCGATGAACCTTTTCCGATTACAATCGAACGAATCGCAGTTTCCATTTTAATAGCAGCTGTTATCGCCGGTATCGGAAGTCTTTTCTCTGATCTCATTCAAGAAATATATGCAACACGCATGAGTATGAGTATTTTAGTCATCACTTTATTAGCCGTTTTAGCAGCAAACCTCTTCCCCAAAAAACTAAAAAAACTTGAAGACACCGCTTTCGCAATCGGTTTATGGATGATGTACATCTTTCTGGCTGCAATCGGAGCCTCTACGAATCTGGCAGACATGCTTCAGGTCGGACCGGCCGTTTTGGGCTTCTACCTGGTCATCATGTTTTTCCATTTCACGTTTTTGGTATCTCTGGCTAAAATTTTCAAATTCGATGTATACGAGGTGATTATTTCATCATCAGCAAACATCATGGGCCCTTCGGTTGCCGCACCAATGGCAGCCTCGCTGGGACAAAAAAAGCTGATCACGCCGGCAATTCTGGTTGGAATATTAGGCTATGTAATCGGAACATTTATCGGGGTAACTATAGCTATGACACTTAGCTGATTGCATATCCAAGGATTTGCGCTGCTTACAGAAAGACCACTACCGGGCTTTGCCTTGACGCCTCATTCCTGAATTTCACTTTAGGGTAACCAACTAATAAAGAAGCATATACCTGATGATCTGAAGGTATTTTGAATAACGGATTGAGCTTACTCCTTTTTCCCATTGCCTTTACGATAAACCCGTTGAAACAGGTACCCAGCCCCATCGAGTTGGCATAAATTGACGTGTAGGCAGCCCATATATTGGCATCAGCTTCTGCCATCCCCGTTTTAGACACTTCACCGTGAAACAACAGAACTGCTGGGGCATGATAACAAATCTGCGAATCGTTCTCCTTCTTCCGTTCGATAAAGTTGTTTTTATAGCGTCTGATTTTGCTGATATTTACCGAAGGAACAAATATCCGGAGAAAAGGGCTGACCCATGGCGAAGAAATTAGGCTAAACATCCGGATCAGAGCCTCTTCGGTCAGATCATTCAGCAGTTTAACCTTTTCTTTCGATCTCACAACCGTAATCTGCAGAGGACGAGCGTTACTCGCCGACGGATAATGTTTCATATTATCAACCAGCTGCAACAATACTGAATCCTGAATATCTTTAGATAAAAAACTCCGGCAAGACCTTATTCCTGAGGTCAAATTCCTGAAATCCTTGGGTGTCACTGTATATGGCTGAAGCAGAAAAACGTCGCCAAAATCAGGCTTCACAGCCATTTCAGGACAAATAGCCACACAATGTCCGCACTGAATGCATGTATCCGCAATTTCTCCGGTTTCAATCGTAATCGCACCGGCCGGGCAATCATTAACACACCTTAGGCAGCGCGTACATCTTTCAAGATTAATAATGGGCATAAAGATTGATTTTGTGATTCCAAAAATACAAATGATGATTTCTAAAACAAGAATAGCCGAAAATAATAAGATCGATTAATGAAAATAGTTGGCTTAATTTCTATTTATCGTCTTGATTTTGAACTCTCTCCTTTAGCTGACGAATTTCTTCTGTCAGTGTTTTTAAGTGCAGCCCGATCTCATCATTTGTCAGCGGCTGTTCGGCGACTTCTCTGCTGATGTAATGCACAAACTTCCATATTTCGCGAATTTCAGAAGCTGCCAATTCGTAGGGCTGATAGAGCGGATTAAGTGAAATCAGCTTAAAACACCCATGTTCTGCCAATTCATTAACCAACTGCTTAAAAACCAACCCCTGATTCAAGGTCAGTACCACGTATAAATCGTTGGATTTTATATCGTTCCAGTCCTGAACAAATTCGCCGGTAATCCATGCCCCGTCCGGAATCGGCAACATTGAGTCTCCGCTGATCTGGAAAGTCCGGTATTTCCGTTCGGCCGATAAAAATGGGAGCTGAAAAACAGGAAGCTCTGCAATGTACTCCGGATCAGCAAATCCGTTCGTATAACCAGCTTTAGCTTTTTCCGAAACCAATTCAATATTGTCGCGGTTCTCCCGGTCAATCGTTGTTGCCAATACACGTAAGTTACTGCCTTTCAGAAAAATATCTTGTCCATGTTCGAGTTCATACAGCTGACTTTCCCGAAGTTTCATCAAGTCTACACGCAACAATGTGTCGATTGCTACATGAAAATAATCAGACAAGACAATCAACGACTGAATACTAGGCCCGGAAATACCATTTTCGTAGTTATTCAGAGTAGATCGTTTAATATCCAAAGCAACAGCCAGCTGATCCTGTGTCAGTTTCTTCCGGTTTCTTAAAAACTTGATATTAGAATTAAAGTACATATCGAGATTCTTACGTCCAAAGATTACAAAACTGTCATCTGAAAGACTAAAATACAATCAAATGTACAGATTTGATTCTGAATAACAAAAGGCCCGAAAGACATTTCAGACCTCTATCAAATTGCCTAACCTGCCTTACTCTTACTACATATTAACGCACAAAGAGTTACTACTCAATCTTCAGATCCAATGACGACAATTTCTCTTTAATCTGCTTAATATGCCATTTATAAAACGAATTTCCCCGAAGATCAAGTTGCTTCAGGTTTTTCGCCTGACTATAATTCAACGGTATAATCTGAAGTTTATTCTGACTTAAATCTAAAACTTCAAGAAAATCGAGCTGATACAGGTTTAAGGGCAAAGTAATGATTTCGTTCTGACTAAAGTGTAATTCTTTAACGTGCTTTAATTTCAATATCGACTTGGGTATGTCTGTAAGTTTATTTTTATTGAAATTAAGAGACTTTACATTTATTACATTTGTAATTGAATCGGGAAACACCTCAAAACTATTCATCTCAAAATCAACACTTTCAATCTGTTTACAATTGTAAATACAACAATCAAAACGACTAATTTTATTTAAACTGAGATTGAGAATCCGTAATGCAGGAAGGTTAAAGACATCACCTTCCAACTCGGTAAGCTTATTGTTGTTGAGGTATATTTCTTCCAATTTTGTCATATTCCCGATCGAACCGGGCAAGGTTTCCAGCTGATTTTGGGAAACATCTAATATTTTAACGTTACTCAAGCCTCCTATCGACTGCGGCAAATTAGCCAGCTTATTCTTTGTCAGCAATAATTCATTCAAACCGACCAGGCTTCCAAAGCTCTCCGGCAAATCTGCCAATTCGTTTTCAGTAATTCCTAACTCAACCAGCCTGGTCAAATGGCCTATATTTGCCGGTAAATGCTGAAGTTTATTCTTTTCCAGACGAAGAACTTCCAGCTGCCCTAACTGGCAGATCTCATCGGGCAATGAACTTAACTGATTCCAGTTCAAATCCAGACTCCGTACCTTCCGGCAATGCCCAATAGATGAAGGTAAAAATTCCAAACGATTGTTAAAAAGATCAATAACCTGAAGTTCAGTGCAATTAGCAACAGTGGAAGGTAACTGTGTTAACCGATTTTCTCCGCACAAGAATGTCTCAAGAAAGGTTAATCTGCCGATCTCCGGGGACAGGGAGACAATCTGGTTTTCCTGGAGTTTAAGCTCTTTCAGCTTTACCAGATTCCCGATTCCATCCGGCACATCTGTTAATTTGTTGTTATTCAAATAAAGTTTCTGAAGATTTACCAGCCTGAAAACAGACTCCGGAATGCGTTCCAGCTGATTGTAACCCAACTTCAATACCTGCAGATTCTGCAGTTTTGCAATATCTTCAGGAATTGCTGTCAGTTTCTGGTTTTCAAGATTCAGGATACCGGCTGTTTTTCTGTTTAGCAGAGCCTCTTCAAGCGAAGTATATTCTTTGTCTGGCTGGACGACTATCTCTGTCACCACTCGTTTTTTAGCTTTCTTCTGACTATATCCGGGGTAAAAAGAAAACAAAAACAATACAACAAAGAGAATTTTATAGTTTCGACTCATATAATTCATTAGGCTTTTTTAAAATGGCATTTAGTAATTCGCGTGATTTTTGGGTGCGCAAAGGAATAAAAAGTATTCAATTTCAGGTGACGAAAGCAAAAAAAAGAACGATAATTTACCTTTCAGATTTGAGTAAATTATCGTTCACACATGTAAACTAACAACATAAACCACTA
>JAEUSS010000437.1 GCA_016788685.1 Prolixibacteraceae bacterium
GGAGAAGCTGCTAGCGGAATGGGTGGAAAAGCGGTTGCAAAAGACCTTATTTCGTACAACCCTGTTTATGGCGATGACTTTGAGGTGAAAAAACTGACCAACATGCGGAAGCTGATTGCCAAAGCTATGCACACATCGCTGCAAAATTCGGCTCAGCTGACTCACCACATGAGCGCCGATGCCCGCACAGTTATGGCGTTGCGCAAGAAATTCAAAAAGGCGCTTGATGCCGGACAAATCTCGCAGAACATCACCATCAACGATTTGGTTTGTTTTGCTGTAATCAAAGCGTTGAAAAAGTTCCCGCAGGTGAACACTCATTTCATTGGCGACTCCATGCGTTGGTTCAAAAAGGTTCACCTGGGTTTGGCTGTGGATACCGATCGTGGGTTGATGGTTCCGGCCATTAAAAATGCCGATGATCTTTCGCTTGAAGGTCTTTCAGCTCAAATGCAGGGAGTCGCAGCACAATGCCGCAAGGGAAATGTTAATCCTGAATTGCTCGCTCCTGAAGCTGCTTCGTTCACCATTTCCAACCTTGGAAACTACGGCGTCGAGATGTTTACGCCGGTGATCAATATTCCGCAGACAGCCATTTTGGGTGTTTGTACCATAATTCCACGTCCGAAAGATTTAGGTGATGGCGTGTACGGATTCGTTCCGATGATGGGTCTGTCACTGACCTACGACCACCAGGCACTGGATGGCGGGGAAGCAACACTCTTCCTGAAAGAAATTAAAGAGCAGATCGAGAATCTGACAATTTAAAATGAGACACTGGAATTTAGATAATAGACACGAGACATCGAATGGTTTGGATATTGTCGGTCTGGAATCTAAAATCTGACATCTAAAATCTAAAAATTATGAGCAAAATATACGATTTAGCAATTCTGGGTGGCGGGCCTGCAGGCTACGTAGCCGCTGAACGTGCCGGAGCCAAAGGCCTGAGCGTGGTCATTTTCGACATGCGTTCGCTGGGCGGTGTTTGCCTGAACGAAGGCTGCATCCCGACCAAAACGCTTCTGAATTCTGCCAAAGTTCTGGAATACGCGCACGAAGCTGATAAATACGGAATCGGAGTGGAGAACATTTCCATCGATTTCAAAAAGATCATGCAGCGCAAAGACAAGGTGGTGCGCAAACTGGTTGCCGGAATTGGTGCCAAAATGAAACATGCCAGAGCCGATGTGGTGATGGCCAAAGCAACGATTAAAGAAAAACGCGGCGAAGTAATTACCATCGAAGCTGATGGTAACGAATATCAGGCCAGCCGTCTGCTGATCTGTACAGGCTCGGAAGCTGCCGTTCCACCCATTCCGGGATTGGATGCTTCACAAATTTTGACCAACCGCGAAATTCTTCAGTTAAAAGAAAAACCTGAGAGTCTCGTCATTATTGGTGGTGGTGTAATTGGTTCCGAGTTTGCCGATTTCTTCAATGCGGTGGGCACAAAAGTTACAGTTATCGAAATGCTTCCGGAGATATTGACCGGAGTGGACGAAGAAATAGCTGCCTTTGTTCGCAAGGAGTTTACAAAAAAGGGCGTTGAATTCCACCTGAAAGCCAAAGTAACCAAGCTGAACGGCAAGGAAGTGGTGTTTGAAAAGGACGGTCAGGAAATGAAAATTACCGGCGACCAGGTTTTGCTGTCGGTTGGCCGGAAAGCTAATGTGGCCGGAATCGGACTCGAAAATATAGGCGTTGAATTTACTCCGCGCGGTGTTAAAATCGATCAGAATTGCCGTACCAACGTGCCGAATGTTTATGCCGCTGGCGACATTACCGGATTCTCATTGCTGGCTCATACGGCCAGCCGCGAAGCCGAAGTTGCCGTCAACCACATGCTGGGCCGCAAAGATGTGATGCGCTACGATGCCATTCCGGGCGTAGTTTATACGCATCCGGAAATTGCCGGGGTTGGATTAACTGAAACTCAGGCCAAAGAAAAAGGCATCGAAGTGGTGGTGAAACAATTGCCAATGGCTTATGCCGGGCGATTTGTAGCTGAAAATGAAGGAAAAGATGGTTTCTGCAAAGTGATCGCCGGAAAGAAATACGGCGAAATCCTCGGTATTCACATGGTGGGCGGCGCCTGCTCCGAAATGATCTGGGGAGCCTGT
>JAEUSS010000449.1 GCA_016788685.1 Prolixibacteraceae bacterium
GCCGGCAGCATTCGAGGGGTCGTTGGCTCCGGACATTGCGGTGGATGATCAGCACCGCGTGATTGCTCTCGATTTTGAACGCCAACAGGTACGAATTTTTGAAAAGAAGAAGAATGGAAACGAGTAGACGAGATTTTTTCAGGAAAGCGGCGCAGCTCACTTTTCTTTCGGCAATGATAGGCGGTTCAGCATATCTTTTAACTCAAAACCGGGTTCAGCTGGAAGGTTGCGGCGATAATCAGTTTTGTAACGGATGTCAGAAACTGGCGGGCTGTAAGCTCGATCAGGCAAAAAAATACAGGAAAGATGAGCGATAAACAAGAACCTCAAAGCATCGAACGACGCCGTTTTATCCGAAGCGGAATGCAAATGGCGCTGGCCGTTTCGTTGGGAGGAGTGGCTGGAATTTCGCTCCTGAAATCGACTTCGAAGGATCTGGTGTGGCAGCTCGATCCGTTTAAGTGTGTGCAGTGCGGGCGTTGCGCCGATGAATGTGTCATGACACCTTCTGCTGTAAAGTGTGTACACGCCTACGATTTATGCGGTTACTGCGATTTGTGCGGAGGTTACCTGAAACCCGATTCGAATGCCCGGAGTACGGCCGCTGAAAATCAACTTTGCCCGACGGCTGCCATCAAAAGGAAATACATTGAAGATCCGTATTTTGAGTATGTGATCGAAGAAGATCTGTGCATTGGCTGCGCCAAATGTGTGGCCGGTTGTACTTCTTTCGGAAACGGATCGCTGCATTTGCAGGTTCGTCATGATCTGTGTAAAAACTGCAACGATTGTTCCATTGCCCGTGTTTGTCCGGCCGAAGCTTTTCAGCGGGTTTCGGCTGATACACCATACCTGATAAAGGGTGATTTCACAAAAGGAGGAAATGGCAAGAATAACCAGAAGAAAGGATAAGACACCTGTAACTCGCAATACCCGGTAACTTGGAACCTGAAACTATATGATGAACCAATTTAAAAGATATTTTTTACTGATTTCGATACTGCTCTTTGCCGCATTTCAATCATTTGCGGCTGATGCACAGCAGCGTTTCCCGAAACCTGAGTTTGCTACGGGATACGAACAACCCGACACCACAGTGCCATCGCCCCGGGCGATCTTTCTGGAATACCTGGATGTGTTGGTATTGCTGGTTGTTCTGTCGGTAGTCACCTGGTTTGTTCTGAAAAAACGGTCGCGAAAAGGCGTTTTCTGGACCTCGGTATTCTCGCTGCTTTACTTTGGGTTTTATCGCGAAGGGTGTATCTGTTCCATCGGTTCGGTTCAAAATGTAGTGCTGGCACTGGTCGATCCGACGTATGCCATCCCACTCACGGCCCTTTTGTTCTTCCTGCTGCCACTTATTTTTTCGCTGTTCTTTGGCCGGACATTTTGTGCAGGAGCTTGTCCGCTCGGGGCCATTCAGGATATGGTGGTTCTGAAACCCATCGAACTGCCCAAATGGATACAGAAAGTACTGGGCTTAATTCCGTATTTGTACCTCGGCCTTGCCGTGTTGTATGTGGCGACTAAATCCGAATTCATCATTTGCCGTTACGATCCGTTTGTCGGACTTTTCCGGTTCGATGCCCCGTCAGATATGCTCATTCTCGGTATTCTGTTTCTGGCGGTTGGCGTGTTTGTGGCCCGGCCGTATTGCAGGTTTTTCTGTCCCTACGGAGTCCTGCTTGGCTGGATGTCGAAGTTTTCGTCGCGCCACATGACCATAACTCCGTCGGCTTGTATTCAGTGTAAATTGTGCTCTAATTCGTGCCCGTTTGGCGCCATCGACGAACCGGTTATTGAAACCGGGAAGCGCCGCAGTAATGTGAACCGTCTGATGGTTTATTTTGTGCTTCTTCCGTTATGGATCGGAATCGGAGGTTTTGCTGGTTCGATGATGCATGTACCGCTGTCCCGGTTCAATCAAACAGTTTATCTGGCAGAGCAGATCGTTGAGCATCCTGAAGTAAAGGACGACGCTAAAAATATTGATGTGCGTACTTTTATGAGTTCCGGAAAATCGACTGAACAACTGGTGCAGGAAGCAAATGCCATTCAGAAACAGTTCTATTGGGGCGGTTGGATTTTGGGTGGTTTTATGGGACTGGTGATTGGTACCAGCCTGATCGGTCTGTCGAAATTCAGGAAACGAACTGACTGGGAGCCCAATCAAACCAATTGCCTGAGTTGTGCCCGCTGCATGGATTATTGTCCGGTGAAGAAGGATGTCTAAAGAAAACCGGCTAATGTCGCAGCTAATGATTTAAAAATCTGAATTCAAACTATAATGAACATTTCGAAAAACGATAAAATTACACTGGCAAAGCGGATTGCATGGATTGCTGCCGGATTTGCTGTTGTTATGAGCGTTTTGCTGATTGCCAATTTTGTGCAAACCAAACTGAACGACCCGATCGATAACAAGACAATTCCGGCTCTGGTCAAACGTCTGAGCGAAAATCCGGAAGATGAAGCCCTGAAAGCTGAAATCCGCGCTTTCGACCTCATGGCCCGTAAAGCGTACTTTACCAGCCAATGGCAAATTCGTACCGGAAGCTACCTCATGTTTCTCGGATTAATTATTTCCATTCTGGCTGTTCGCTACATTTTGGCTGCCAAGTCGAAACTGAATGAAATTGATCCGGCCAACGAGGTAAAAGGGCTGGACAAACTGGTGGCTCAAAAATGGGTGATTTATGTTGGATCAGGATTGATTGTGGTTGCTCTGGCTTCCGGATTTCTATCTTCCAACTCGCTGGAAAAGTATTTGGTAAACGAAAATCCGGTTGTTGCGGAAGAGCAAGCTGCTGAAGTTGCTGTTCCTGTCCAGGATCAGCTGGTTGCTGTTCCGGGCGATTCAGCCGCTGTGCCTGAAAATATTGCAGCTGCGGAAAATCCGGCCGCTGCCGGGCTTACTCAAACCAGTGCGGCCGTGGCATCGGTTGTTGCGCCGGCTGCCTTGCCGTCGCAGGCCGAGCTAAAAGCCAATTATCCGTTTTTT
>JAEUSS010000516.1 GCA_016788685.1 Prolixibacteraceae bacterium
TTATTCGTGTACTAACGACGAAGCAACCGACCGGCAAGTTGCGCAAGACGGGAGAGAAGCCGGTGTGCTGGTCAATATCCACGACAACCCTTCGCTGTGCCAGTTTGTATCGCCCGCGATCTATCAGAATAAAAACATCGCTGTTGCAGTAAGTTCAAATGGCCAGGATGTTTACGAATCGATTCGCCTGCGCAACCTGATTCAGGAATTTTTAGAAAATCAAAACAATCAAATCAGATGAGCATTCCATTCAATTTCTTAAATGAGCAACAGCAAAATGCGTTGTCAAGCCTTTCTGCCGGGCTAAACCGTGAGCAGATTATCTGGCTGAGTGGCTATTTCCAGGGACTGTTAAACTCATCGGGCAACATTCCGGCAACTCTGCCTGTCCAACCGCAGAAAAACAAACAGTTAAAAATACTCTACGGAACCCATACCGGGCGGAGCAAAACCATTGCAGGGCAGTTAGCCGGTAAGCTTGCTGCACGGGGCGTTGAAGTGCAGGCGGTAGCACTGGATGAGTATAAAACCAGGCAACTGGCTTCAGAAACAAACCTGGTTTTTATTGTCAGTACCCACGGTGAAGGCGAACCGCCCGCAATGGCAGAAGATTTTTACGAGTTCATCACCGGGAAACGATCACCCCAGTTGCCCAAGCTGAACTATTCTGTCGTAGCTTTGGGTGACAAAAGCTATAAGCTGTTTTGCAAAACGGGAATTGATATTGATCAGGCACTGGCAAAAGCAGGCGCCAAATCCATTCTTCCGGTTCTTACGCTGGACGTGGATTTTGAAGATCAGGCAGCGCAATGGATCAGCCAGTTTACTGATATTTTTGCTGAAACCCCGGATGCGTCAGATCAACCAAACCCCGCATCAATACCTCCCTCACAAAGCGATCTGTACTCTCGTAAAAATCCTTTCAGAGCAACGGTAATCGACAAAGTTAAAATAACCGGACGTGATTCGGACAAAGAAGTTTACCATGTAGAACTGTCGTTGGACGGATCTGGAATCAACTATGAACCAGGAGATTCAGTTGGTATTCTGGCAAACAATCCGCCAGCACTGGTTGATGCCATCCTGAAACAAACCAATCTGTCCGGAACAGAACAAGTAACCTTAAAAGAAGGTAATTATTCACTTCAGGAAGCCTTGTCTGATCATCTGGAAATTACGGTATTAAATCGTGAAGTAATTCAAAAATATCTGGAGAAAACCGGAAATAAGAAGCTTCAGGAAATTATTGAAGATGAAACTGCACTCGATCGCTATCTCTATGGCCATGATGTGCTTGACCTCCTGGAAGAATTTCCGTTCAGCTTTAGCGCCCGGGAATTAGCTGATCTGCTGAGAAGTTTCCCGGCCCGGCTATATTCCATCTCTTCAAGCCAGTCGTCTGTCGGAGACGAAGTGCATATAACCGTAGCAACCGTACGTTATTCGCACAAAGGGCGGGAGCGGGGCGGAGCATGCTCGACCTTCCTTGCCGACCGGATAGAAATTGACTCAACAGTTCCGGTATTCATTGAAAAAAATCCGGCATTCAAACTTCCGGAAAATGAAAAAACGCCAGTTATCCTGATCGGAGCCGGAACCGGAGTAGCCCCTTACCGGGCTTTCCTACAGCACCGCGAAGCCAATAACCAGAAAGGTAAAACATGGCTTTTCTTTGGAGAACGCCGTTTCCATTCCGACTTTTTGTACCAGGCTGAATGGCAGAAATTGCAGAAGGATGGTTACCTGGAAAAAATAGATGTAGCCTTTTCCCGTGATCAGGAAGAAAAAATATATGTACAAAACCGCCTGATTGAAAGGCAGAAAGAAGTATTTGCCTGGCTAAACAACGGCGCAAACATCTACCTCTGCGGCGACATAAAACAAATGGCCCGGGATGTCCAGAAAACCTTGCTGCAGATCTTTGAAACAGAAGGTGGCATGAGTGAAGAAAAAGCACTGGAATACCTGAAAACTCTGAAAAAAGAGAAACGGTTTCAGACAGATGTGTATTAAATGTTAAAAATTATAAAGCAGGTTAAATAAAATAGAAATTGAATGAACTCAATAAGTATTTAAGCGTATCTTGGTAGTATAAATACTTACTGGTTCGTATACAAAAAAACTGACAGAAGATGAGCGATAACATTAATTGGAACGAACTTTCAGAAACAGAACGAATCAAATACGAAAGTAATTACCTCAGAGGGACACTAGCCGAAAGTCTGGCTGATCCGATTACCGGATCGATTGCGTATGCTGACACCCAGCTTTCGAAATTCCACGGGATGTACCAGCAGGCCGACCGCGATCTGGAAAAAGAGCGCAAACGCCAGAAGCTGGAACCTGCATACTCATTCCTGATCCGTGTGCGTATCCCCGGTGGGGTAGTGACGCCCAAACAATGGCTGCAAATGGACTGGATTTCGGAACAATATGCTAATAAAACGCTAAAACTAACCACCAGACAGGCATTTCAGCTGCATGGTGTTATCAAGACAAACCTGAAGAAAACGATTCAGGCCATGAATGCCGAACTGATGGATACCATTGCTGCCTGCGGCGATGTCAACCGAAATGTGATGAACCATCCGAATCCGGCAGAATCCGGATTGCATGCCGAAGTTTACGAAACGGCACGCCGGATCAGCGAACATTTGCTGCCGGCAACCAGGGCTTACCACGAAATATGGCTGGATGAAAAACTGATTGCCGACAGTAAACAAGAAGTTGAACCGATATACGGCGACCGCTATCTGCCGCGCAAATTTAAAATCGGGGTCGTCATCCCGCCCTACAACGATTCGGATATTTTCTCTCAGGACCTGGGTTTCATCGCCATCGTCGAAAACGGACAGATTGCAGGCTATAACGTTGTTGCCGGCGGCGGGATGGGAACAACTTTCGGAATGCCCGAAACTTATCCGCGCCTGGCCGAAGTGATCGGCTTTTGCTTACCAGAACAGGTCATTGACGTAGCCGAAAAAGTAGTACTGGTTCAGCGTGATAACGGAAACCGGCAGAACCGTAAGCTGTCCAGATTAAAATATACCATTGACAACCGGGGCATCGGCTGGTTCAAAAATGAGTTGCACAAGTACCTCGGATTCGAACTTCCGGAAGCCAGACCTTTTCATTTCACACGCAACGGCGATCGGTTGGGCTGGAAACAAGGAACAGATTCCAAATGGAGCCTGACACTCTTTGTGGAAGGCGGACGCGTGGCCGACCGGAATAATTTCAACCTGAAATCAGCCCTTCGCGAGACAGCTCAACAAATTGACGGACAGTTTATCTTAACCGGAAATCAAAACCTGATTATTGCCAATGTAACCGCATCCGACAAGAAGAAAGTCAGTGAAATTCTGAAGAAACATGGCGTTTTGCCCGGTGAGCTCTCGGGCCTCCGGCAAAACTCAATAGCCTGTGTGGCATTGAATACCTGCGGGCTTGCTTTTGCCGAAGCTGAGAGATACCTGCCCTCGCTGGTTACTAAAATTGAAGCAATCCTGAATGAGCATGGATTATACAAAGAAGAAATTGTAATCCGAATGACCGGCTGCCCCAACGGCTGCGGCAGACCCTACCTGGCTGAAATCGGTTTTGTCGGAAAATCGGAAGGTCATTACAACCTCTATTTGGGCGGAAACTTTAACGGAACCCGCCTGAACACACTCTACAAAGAAACGCTCACTGAAAACGAAATCCTGGCCGAACTGACGCCTATCATTGCTGATTATGCTCACAACCGCACTGACAATGAAAAGTTTGGAGATTTTGTTATCCGGAAGCAGTATGTCAAAGCAACATTAAAAGGAAGCGATTTTAAACATTAGATATCATGAAAACTCCAGTATTTTTTATTGGCGATAAACTGTCGAAAGCTACCCGCCAGTGGCTTCAGAAACAGCACATTCAATACATCGAACAACCCTTTTTCCGAATCGAGTACAAAAAGCCCAAACTGCCATTTTTCGAAACCATGGCCAATACCCGGAAACAATGGGTAATTACCAGCGTTTATTCGGCACACTGGCTGCTGCGGTTTCAAACACAGGTTGGCCTGACTGCAACCGACCAACTGTATTGCTGGTCGGAAAAAGAAGCCGGAATATTACGAAAACTCAATTTGCCGGTCATTGTTTCGTCTTATTCCAAAATTGCAGAACTGGCCGATGTGGTAATCGGACAAAACCGGGGCGAATCAATCCTGTTTTTGCATGGAGATAAATTACATACCGAAATCTCCGGTGTTTTTGAGGTTTCCGGGCTCCAGTTCACCGAAATAGAGGTGTACAAAAATACACCGATTGAAAAGTTTGTGAGTGGTATGTTTGATGCTTACCTGTTTTTCAGCCCGTCAGGCATCGATAATTTTAAGGCATCCGGCAACTTCCCCAATCCGTCGTCACTCATCCTGGCCAACGAAAATTCGACCGCCCGGGCGGCCTGGCGGGTTTTCACCAATAAAGTATACCTTTCGCCTGAACAGGAAGAGTTGTCGTTTGTTCAACATTCGGTGGCTCATTGGCTGGAAGAAAATAATAAATAGCAGGAATGAAAAGATTGCTTTCAGGTAAAATGAGTTTTCAAGTCATTAATAACATCATTTGCAAGTGAAAAAAGGAACAATTTCGATTTTGGGATGCGGATGGCTGGGCGTGCCGCTTGCCCGGCATTTTCTGGCCCAAGGTTTTTCGGTGAAAGGCTCAGTTACCTCTCCGGAAAAGCTGCAATTGCTGAGTAACAACGGGATCTTACCTTTCCGGATTGTTTTATCGGATACCGAAGTGATTTTGGATAATCCGGATTTTTTTAATTGCGATGTATTGGTTATTTCCATTCCGCCACGAAGAATTGAGGGAATCGAACAAGTTTTTCCGGCGCAGATCCGGCGATTGATCCCATTTGTCCAGAAATCCGGAATCCAGAAAGTCATTTTCATTTCATCAACTTCGGTTTACCCTGAAAACCTGCAGAATGCCACCGAAACTGATGAACCATTTCCGGACAAAGCAAGCGGAAAAGCCTTGGTTACCGCTGAAAACCTGTTGAAAAACCTGACCGATTTCAAAACAAGCATCGTCAGGTTTGGCGGATTAATTGGCGCCGACCGCAATCCGGCCCGTTTCCTTCAGAAATCGACGCAAGCTATTCCTAATGCACCGGTTAATCTGATTCATCTGGACGATTGTATCGGGATCATTTCAGCAATTGTTGATCAGGAACTTTGGGGCGAAACTCTGAATGCCTGTTGCCCGGAACATCCGTACAAAAAAGATTTCTACGGCGAGGCTGCCCGGATTTCAGGATTGCCCGAACCCACTATTTCTGACCAGGCTGAAGCCTTTAAAATCGTTGATAGCAGTAAGTTGATCCGCTTACTGAATTATCAGTTTAAATATCCAAGTCCGCTGGATTATCTGGATAGCCTGAAGCCGGAAATATAGAAGTTTGAAACTATTCAATTATTCATCCATGAGCTCTCTCATTTCCATTGTTGGTGCCGGACCAGGTGATCCTGAATTACTAACTATCAAAGCATTAAAACGCATTCAGGAAGCCGATTGCATTTTGCACGATGCCCTGGTGAGTGACGAAATCCTAAACCTTGCCAGCCCTCAGGCAGAACGGATTTACGTGGGTAAAATCTATCAGGACGGGCAGAACCAGACCGACAGGCAGGAGTGGATTAATCAGCTGATCATTGAACTGGCAAGAAAAGGCAAGAAAGTTGTTCGCCTCAAATCCGGTGATCCGATGATTTTTGGCCGTGGTGCCGAAGAAATCCGGTTTTGCATCGAAAACGGATTAAATTACGAAGCTATCCCGGGAGTAACATCAGCGTTGGGAGCCGCATCGCTGCACGGTATCCCGCTGACCGAGCGCGGCAAAAACAGCATGGTTTTGTTTGGTACCGGTCATTATTGCGAAGGCGATTTCTGCGACCTCGAAACTTTTGTCTCGGTGCTCAAATCTGGCTCACCGGTTGTCTTTTTTATGGGACTCAACAAATTAGTCAGGTTAGCCGGACGATTGATGGAACAGGCCATTTCTCCGGAAACTAAAGTTCAGATTCTGAGTAAAGTTTCACAAACCGGTTCTTCAGCGACAGAAGGTACGCTCGGAAACATCTCGCAATTACTGGAAACTCAAAAGCCTCCGATGCCGGCACTGGTCATTATCGGAAAAAATGCTGAAAGACTTATTAAATAGCTATCTGCAATTTCCGGATACTAAATTTCATTGAAGAAATTCTTTACCTGTTTTTCATCTCCGACAATCCATACTTTGTCATTGCCGGCAAATGCAAAGTCTGATTCCGGATTCAGAATTCGTATTCCGTTTCTTTCAATGCCGACAACCAGCCCCTGAGCCCTTTCCCGTATTTTTGAATCACGGATGCTTTTTCCGGTTAACGTTGAATTCTCGCCCAAAATAAAATGGTGAAGAGCAACGTCTGACTTTATTTCCTTGATCTGAGCCCTGTTTTCAACTGATTCGAGATACATTTTAAATTTTTCCAGCTGTTCATCGGTTCCTAATACCGAGAGTTTATCGTGAGGATACAAGTGGTTTTCCCGGGTTGGAAGATTGATCGTAAAATCGCCGCGCTCAATAACCACAACATTAACCCCGAATTCTTCCCGAATTCTCGACTGCTGCAATGTTTTGCCAACAAACGGCGACTGTGTACTCAGTTCAAACGTAGTGATGTGCGAATCCCACGGCGCCAGCATGGCTGATTGATTTTCGCGCTCGTTGTAATTTGACAAAAAACGCGTTTCAATTCTCCCGTAAAATGCTTTTATCCTTCCTGAAAATAAAGCAAGGATGAAACAGGATATGATGACTCCCGCAACAGCCGCCGACGGAGAAAACAAGAGATAGAATAAAAAGCCGATGTATATAACCGCTAATGCGATGCGCGACAGCAGCAGAGCCATCAACGGTCCCCGGTGAGAAGCCGTCATCCAGATGTTTGCATAAGCCTGGCGTTGTGTACGGCGAAACGCAAGAGCCCACAAAAAAGGAGATAAAATGACCAAAGTAAAAAATGCAGTAACCACCTGATCCCATTTAAAGCCGGAAAAAAGCGGCGCAATATATCTAGTACTCAGCAGAATGATGGTTACAATGATCACCGAAAACACAACTATATTGAGAAAATAGAACCGTAATACCTTTTTCCAGTCGCTTGTCTCTGCAACATTTTGTGCACCAACGCTATATCTATTAATAGCATCCGACCATTTCCCCGGTAAAAAATGTTCAATTCTCTGATAAACCGGTTCGGAAAACCGGATCATATAAGGTGTTGTAAATGTGGTCAGTACCGATACTGCAACGGCTACCGGATACAAAAAATCGCTGGTTACATTCAAGGTAAGCCCCAAGGATGCGATGATGAATGAGAACTCTCCGATTTGGGAGAGGCTCATACCCGATTGAACAGCTATTTTTAAAGGTTGTCCCGCCGCCAAAGCGCCCGCACAAACAAAAAGAGGTTTGCCGACCATAAGCACCAATGTAGCAGCCAGAATCGGAAAGATGTGCAGTTTCAACATCTGGGGATCAATCAGCATCCCAACCGAAACGAAGAAAATAGCACCAAACAGGTTCTTTACTGATTGAGTCAGATGGCTTATTTTCTCTGCTTTAGTCGTTTCGGCCAGTATGGAGCCCATAATAAACGCTCCCAGCGCGGGAGAAAAACCTACAAAGGTTGCCAGCACCACCATCATGAGGCACAGAGCCAGCGATATTATCAGCAAAGTTTCATCGTTTATCAATGAACTGATCTTTTTCAGAAAAGTTGGTAAGAAGAATATTCCGGAGACGAACCACAAAATCAGGAAAAAAGCCAAACTGAAAACTGACAACACCATTTCGCTGCCTGCAAATGTCTGACTGACAGCCACCGTTGAAAGTAAAACCATAAGTAAAACAGCAACCAGATCTTCGATAACCAGTACGCCGGTTACCACCCCGGTAAACTTCTGACTTTTGACACCCAGTTCATCAAAAGCCCGGATTATTATGGTAGTAGAAGCAATAGCCAGAATACCGCCTAAGTAAAGGCTGTCCATGGTATTCCAACCCAACATTTTCCCGACACCAAAGCCTAACAACATGGTCAGTGCAACCTCTGTAACCGCTGTTACCACGGCAACTCCGCCAACTTTCAGTAATTTTTTAAAGCTGAACTCAAGCCCAAGGCTGAACAGCAGGAAGATAACGCCAATGTCAGCCCAGGTTTTAATAATTTCCGGCTCGACAATCGTAGGAAACAATTTAATATTCGGGCCAACCAAAAGTCCGGCAATAATATAGCCCAGAACTACAGGCTGTTTAAGTTTTTTAAAAAGCAGCGTGACCACCGCCGCAGCACCCAGAATAAGTGCCAGATCAGTGATGAGAGCAGGAAGTTGCAACATAAACTGTTATTTCATTATTTTCCATCCCCGGATTTGTTCCTTCCGGGGTGAGTTAACTCTGTCTGCCGACAGGAAAGATCATTGAGCTGCCGGTCAGGAACGATTCCGAAGTTTACTTTTATGGATTCCGTATACAAAGTAAAGAACAATCCCCAAAGCCATCCAAATCAGCAGACGTGCCCAGGTTTCCCATGGCAAAGACATCATTTGCAATACACAGATACCTGCCCCTAAGACCGGCACAAGCGGAACGAATGGAGTCTTAAATGCCCGTTTGATATCCGGACGTTTTACCCGTAAAATAATAATTCCGACACAAACAATGGTAAAGGCCAGCAGTGTGCCTATCGACACCAGTTCTCCAAGAATATTAATCGGAAGGACTCCGGCGAGAATTAAGGCAAAAAAACCGGTTATCAGCGTACTTACGTACGGAGTTTTAAAGCGGGGATGAACCCTTGAGAATACGGGAGGCAACAGCCCGTCTTTTGACATGGAATAAAAAATCCGCGGCTGCCCCATCAGCAAAACCAGAATCACGGAACTTAATCCGGCTATGGCTGCAACTTTAATCACCGGGCGCAACCAGAACAATCCTTCGCCCATCGCATTTACTCCGACAGCAATCGGATCGGCCACATTCAAAAAAGTATAGCTTACAACTCCGGTTAAAACAATGGCAACCAGTATGTATAACAATGTAGAAACCCCGAGTGATCCCAGAATTCCGACAGGCATTCCTTTTTGCGGATTTTTGGCTTCCTGTGCAGCAGTTGAAACCGCATCAAAGCCAATGTAAGCAAAAAAGATAACACCTGCTCCGCGCAGAATGCCGCTCCAGCCGTAATGGCCCCATTCCCCCGTATTTTCAGGAATAAACGGAACCCAGTTATCTTTATTGACAAACATAAAGCCTATGCCAATAAACAGCAGGATTACAAATACTTTGATGATAACCATGATGTTATTAAACCGGGCCGATTCCCGAATCCCGATCAACAGTAACGTTGTTATTGCCGCTACAATAAACATAGCTGGTAAATTCAGAACAGCGGTAAGGTGAGGCAGATTGCCAACTACAATTCCGCTTTCCGCCAAATTTTTGACAAGCTCCGGAGTTACCATTTTCCATCCGACCTGAGGTATATCAACCAAAACAGTACCCAAGGCGGCTGTATACTGGGCGGGGATAATAATTCCGAAGTCGTTCAGGAAACTGACCACATAACCCGACCAGCCAACCGAAACCGTAGACGCCGCAAACAGATATTCCAGAATCAGGTCCCAGCCAATGATCCAGGCCACAAACTCGCCCATAGTGGCATATGCGTAAGTGTAGGCGCTTCCCGAAATCGGGATCATCGAAGCAAATTCAGCGTAACACAAGCCTGCAAACAAACAAGCCAACCCCGAAATCAGGAAGGAAATGACTATCGCCGGACCGGCATACTGAGCTGCGGCCTGCCCGGTCAATACAAATATTCCGGCACCAATCACCGCCCCAATTCCCAGAGTTGTTAAGTTTAATGCACTTAGTGATTTACGCAATCCCTGATCAGACTTCGATTCGTCCATCAGCTGAGACAATGGCTTGGTAATAAACAACTTTGGCATGGTAAATAGTTTAAAGACCTCAAAAATAACTATTTTGCTGAATTATCAAGGTTTTCAAAAAGATTGGCTAATCCAATGATGTTTTTTTCCGGAAAAAGAAAGTTTTAACTGCTGCGTAAAAAAACGGGATCAGCGTTACGACGATGAGTCCCAGGAAAATAAGCTCAAAATTCTCTTTGATCCAG
>JAEUSS010000532.1 GCA_016788685.1 Prolixibacteraceae bacterium
CGGAATCTATGGAAAAATCCTTGAACTAAAGGACAATACAGTATTGCTTCAGGTTGACGACAACGTAAAAATCAGAGTCGACAAAGCAGCCATCGTAAAAGATATGAGCGACGTTCAGGTTCAAAAATAATTAGACCTGAAAAAAAAAGGGCCGGCAGCATGTCGGCCCTTTTTTTTATATTTGATGCCGTGAAAACAAACTGGGTATATAAATCGATGCGATACCTGAAGAAGGTGTATTTCAGAAACGACAAGCGGGTAGCCGCATTTGTCGTTTGTGTTATGATTGCAACCGGATTCTGGTTCCTGAATGCTCTGAGTAAAATCTATACCGTTGACATGGTCGTTCCGGTAAACTATGTCAATTTCCCAAACAATAAAACATTAGCTAGCAATCCGCCCGAAAAATTCGAACTGACCGTCAGGGCCCACGGATTTACCATACTCAGGCGCAAACTCAGCTTCCTGTTTATGCCTTTGGAATTTAACGTGAACGACCTGACAGACAACAGAATGACGGAAAGCCGAAAAAGCAGCTTCATATTTCCCACCAAACAGTTCCTTACTGAACTGGCTTACCAGCTGTCCAACGATCTGGAAATTGTGAGCATGAACCCCGATACGCTGTTTTTCCGATTCGACCGGATGGGGCAAAAACGAGTCAAAGTGAAACCAGCAATCAAAGTCGGCCTGAAGAAACAATACGAAATTTCAGGCGCCATCAAAACCACCCCCGACTCGGTAGTTGTCAGCGGCCCGCAATCGGCTCTCGACACCCTTCACTTCGTTTACACCCAGGCGCAGACATTCAGCACCGTCGAAAAAAACATCCAGACCGAAGCTAAGATCAGCCCGGTAAAAGAATTGTTCTTCGAGCCGCAAGCCGTCAGAGTCGATATTCCGGTGGAAGAATACACCGAAGCCCAGCAGTCGGTACCCGTTGTACTGACCGGACAGCCCAGCGAGGTTACGGTCAAACTCTTTCCGGCCAAAGTAAAAGTTCTGTTTCAGGTCGGACTAAGCCGCTTCTCGGAAATACATGCCGAAGACTTCAAGCTGACCGTCTCGTATGCCGACATTCAGGCAGGAAAACAACGGCTGAAAATCACCGCACAATCAGTTCCGTCTTATTTGTATGAACTGAAAATCACTCCGGAAGAAATTGAATACCTGATTGAAAACTAAACGCATGATTAAAATTGGAATCACCGGAGGAATCGGAAGCGGGAAAAGTACCGTTTGCAAGGTCTTTTCGGCCATTGGCATCCCGGTTTTTGAAGCCGACCTGGAAGCCAAACAACTGATGAACGCCGATCCGGAGATCCGCCGACAGTTGACTGACACCTTTGGTGCAGCCGTTTACCTGCCCGATCAGACCATCGACCGAAAGTATCTCGCCGGAATTGTATTCAGCAACCCATCTTTACTGGCCAAACTGAACGGAATTGTGCATCCGGCTGTCCGGAAAGCATTTTCAGACTGGTGCGAAAAACAAAACTCGCCCTACGTGCTGCACGAAGCTGCGATCCTGTTTGAAAGCGGCTTTTATAAACTGATGGATAAAACCATCGTGGTAATTGCCACCGAAAAAGAACGTATAGAACGGGTGATGAAACGCGACCATGCCGCGGCCGAACAGGTAATACAACGCATCAGAAACCAAATGAACGATGCCGAACGAATTCGGCTGGCCGATTTTGTAATCAGCAACAACGATAATGAACTAATCACTCCGCAAATTGTAGATATTGACAAAAAAATAAGAGCAAATGGCTAAAATAGGAAAATGGATTACCGGTGGTCTCGGATGGGCTTTCTTCGGACCAATCGGAGGAATTGTAGGTTTTGTAGTCGGATCGATGTTCGACAATACGGAAGTTATTCAGGGCCAACAGGCAGCATACCGCCCCGGGCAGCCAACCACCCAGGGCGGATACGTGATGAGCCTGCTCGTTCTGGTGGCAGCCGTGATGAAAGCCGACGGCAAAATCTTAAAATCGGAACTCGATTATACCAAACAGTTCTTCGTGCGTTCGTTTGGCGAAGCTGCTGCCGGCGAAGCCATTAAAATACTGCGCGACCTGCTGAAGCAAAACATCCCGGTAAGCGATGTGTGCATCCAGATCCGCAAAAACATGGATCACCCCTCGCGCCTGCAATTGCTGCATTTCCTTTTCGGCATCTCGGCCGCCGACGGCGCCGTGCACGACACCGAGCACAAACTCATTGCACACATCGCGCAGGCCATGGGCATCAGCGAAAAAGACTACCAGTCGATCGAAGCCATGTTTGTGGCCAACACCGACGCGGCATACAAAATCCTGGAAGCTGATCCGAATGCAACCGATGACGAACTGAAAAAAGCATACCGGAAAATGGCGCTGAAGTATCACCCCGATAAGGTTCACTACCTGGGTGAAGACATCCAGAAAGCCGCGCACGAAAAATTCCAGAAAGTGAACGAAGCCTGGGAAACCATCAAAAAACAACGCGGAATCGTGTAACGGAAACGCTCCGGAGAAAACATAAAGAAGCTCGCAGATTGATTTCTGCGAGCTTTTTTGTTCTGATAAAAATCACATTTAGCGCATCATGTTTAATTGAAAAAAAGTTTTGATTAGTCAAGTTGTTTTAGGAACTTGCAACAATAAACCTCTTAAAATAAACTAACTATGGAATTTAAAGATTTAGTGAAACAGCTAGGAGAAAAGGTTTCAAAACTAAAAGACCAGATCAAAACCGAGGAAGCAACGAAAAGTGCATTCATTATGCCATTCATTCAGATACTAGGGTATGATTTATTCAATCCAATGGAAGTGGTCCCTGAATTCATAACCGATTATGGCGCGAAGAATATTGAAAAAGTTGACTATGCCATTTTTAAAGATAACGAACCGATTCTCATCATTGAATGTAAGCATCACATAGAAAATCTTGATAAGCATTATACACAAGCCCACAAATATTTCCATCTGACAAAATCGAGGTTTGCAATACTCACAAACGGAATCCAATACAATTTCTATACAGATCTTGATCTTGCAAATAAAATGGACGAGAAACCTTTCCTAAGCTTCGACATCACCAACATAAAAGATCAGAAAATAAAAGAATTAGCAAAATTCCACAAAAGAGGTTTTGACATCAGTTCTATACTCACGACTGCAAGTGAATTAAAATATGCGAATGCGATAAAAGCAGTATTCTCTGACGAGTTAGCTAACCCCTCTCCCGAATTTACCAAATTCTTCGCCAGCCGTGTTTATGAAGGACGACTGACCGAAAAAGTAATGATTCAATTCTCTGAAATATTCAAGAAAACGATTGATCAAACCTTTAATGATATTGTTAGTGACCGATTGATGAATGCGATTAATCAAACCAAATCAGCTCCGGTCGAAGTAACTCCTGAGACTCAACCTATCAATGAGGCTGACGATTCCCGAATTGCAACAACAGAAGAAGAGTTAAACGGATACTACATTGTAAAAAGCATTATCCGCCCCAACGTTAATTGCTCTCGGGTGTTCTACAGAGATTCCATCAATTACCTGAGTATCATTCTGGATGACAATAATAAGAAACCCATCTGCCGCCTTTGGTTAAACGGCATCAAGAAGAAATACATCGGAATACTTGATCGGGACAAGAAAGAAACCAAATATGAGATAACAACTTTAGACGACATCTACAACTATTCAGATCAATTACTTGAAGCCGCAAATTTCTATAGTGCCGAAAAATTAAACTAAAAACAGTACCTCAACTCAAAGCCTGTAGCCAAAAGCTGCAGGCTTTTTTTGCGCCTGAAAGGCAAACCGTTCGACCTGCCGACGACTTCAGAAACGGATGCGCATCGGACCCGAAAACGATGCTTATTGTTTTAAATCCGATGCGCATGAAATTGCACTCCCCACGGCAACGCCTTCCGACGACATCGGCAGCTTCAAAATTTTCAGGAATTATCGCCCCCGCTGTTGCAGGTTAAAAAAAATAAATTTTCCTTTGTTCGTAATTTACCGAACAGGATATGAAACCGAAAGACCTGATCACCGACGAACAAAAAAGACTGGCCCGCTACGCCAAGGCAATGGGCCACCCCATCCGGATTTACATCCTGGATTTACTCTCGAAACAGTCGTGTTGCTACAGCGGCGACCTGACCGAAGATCTTCCGATCGTGAAGTCGACACTCTCGCAACACCTGAAAGAACTGAAAGACGCCGGGCTGATCCAGGGCGAAATTGAAGCGCCCCGCATCAAATACTGCATTAACAGAGAAAACTGGGCAGAGGCACAGCAGGGATTCAGGCGGCTGCTCGACAAATAAACCGCCCCCGGTGCAGCAATCAGACCGGCAAGTAAAAAAAAACAAAACATCAACAACTATGGAAATCAAAGTATTGGGAACAGGTTGCGCCAAATGCATGTCGCTCGAAAAGGCAACCCGTCAGGCCGTAGAGGAATCAGGAATTGAAGCCACCGTGACCAAGGTCGAAGATTTTATCGAAATCATGAAACTCGGAGTGATGACCACGCCCGCGCTGGTGGTCGACGGGAAAGTGCTGGTTAAGGGTCGTGTTCCGTCGGTTGCCGAGATCAAAGAATTAATTGCCAAAGGATAACTTGTTTTAAACCTTATATTCCTGAAAAGATGAAGACATCCAAATTATTAGCCTTACTCCTTTTACTGGTTACCGGAAGCCTGAGTTCGGTTGCACAAACAAGCAAGCCGGCTCCGGGCATC
>JAEUSS010000601.1 GCA_016788685.1 Prolixibacteraceae bacterium
GAACCTGCCGACAAGGTATCTCTACAAAGACCAACAGCAGGAAGGCTGGATCAACATTGTCAACCCATTTAGGGCGACGATGGTTATTGGAACACCCGGTTCCGGCAAATCCTTTTCAGTAGTGCTGCCTTTTATCCGGCAGCACCTGAAAAAGGGTTTTTCGATGTGCGTTTATGATTTTAAGTATCCGGATTTATCGATGGTTACTTACAACCATTTTCTGAAAGCCAGGAAAAGCGGAAAGCTCCCGGAATCAAGCCGGTTCTACGTGATTAATTTTGAGAACATCCAAAAATCCTACAGGTGCAACCCATTGGCACCGGAGTGGATGGAAAGTCCAATCGATGCCTTTGAATCTTCGCGAACGGTACTTTATAACCTGAACAGGGAATGGATAAGAAAGCAGGGTGAGTTCTTCTCCGAATCTGCCGTTTCCTTTTTTGCCGCCGTGATCTGGTTTTTGAAAAAATACAAGGATGGTCAATTCTGTACTTTGCCACATGCCATCGAATTGCTGCAAATGGATTACGATGATCTATTTGCGGTGATGGAGCAGGAAAAAGATGTCGCGAATATCATCAATCCTTTTATCAATGCCCACAAACGCGGAGCCAGCGAGCAGTTGGAAGGACAGCTCGGAAGCCTGAAGATTGCTATTTCCAAGATCATCAGTCCTGAGATTTACTGGATCTGTTCAGGCGATGATTTTTCACTAGACATCAACAACCCTGAATCACCCAAAATCCTTTGCCTTGCCAATAATCCATTAAGAGTTGAAATGTATGGGGCTGTTTTATCGCTTTATATTACCAGGATGCTGAAGGTCATCAACAAAAAGGGACAGCAACCATCTTCGCTGATTTTTGATGAGCTGCCTACCATTTACTTCCGGGGACTAGATACGTTGATTGCCACGGCGCGGAGCAACCGGATTTCAACCTTGCTGGGAGTTCAAACCATTGACCAATTGATCCGTGATTACGGAAAAGAACAGGCAAACGCGATCACCAGCAACATCGGCAATGTGTTTTCAGGTCAGGCAGCCGGAGAAACTGCAAGGTTTATTCAGGGGCGGATGGGCAAAATCCTTCAGGAACGGCAATCGGTCAACATCAACCGGAATGTCCAATCCTCCACATTCTCCACACAGCTCGACTTTCTGGTGCCGGAAGGAAAGATTGCCACATTACCACAAGGCTATATGGTGGGTCAGGTTGCCGACAACTTTGGAGAAGCCATTTCCCAGAAGAATTTCAATTGCCTGATCAATGTCGATGTGAAAGCACAGGAAAACGAAGAAAAGCGCTTTGTGCCTATTCCTGATTTTTACCGGTTCGACAACATTCCAGATGTTTTGGAACGCAACCGGACCAAAATACAAAACGACATCCGGTCAATTATCATTCATAGATCGGTGTCAGATCAACCCGATCAACCGGATCAAACCAAACAAAAAACTTTAACTACTAAAAAATCCAAAAAATCATGATTCAAAATACCGTTTACTTCAAAAGCAGGCCATCCCAATTGATTAATCTGGAAACCTTCCTGTTGACAATTCTGGCAGTACCGGTTATCCTTTTAATGGATGGGATTCTAAAACAGCAACTCCCTGTTCAATTTATCCCTGCAAAACTGACTTTACATCTTTACCGGTTACCCCATTATCTGGGTGTGTTTATTTTACTGAACCTGGCGTATCAGGTTCTTCGGGTTTACTGCATCCGATATGAAATTCACGCTGAAGAGCTCAGGTACTATTCAGGAATTTTCCGGAGAAAACACGAGTTTATAGAAAACTATCGGATCAAGGATTACCGTGTGGAAAGGCCTTTGATATACCGCCTGTTTGGGCTGGGCAACCTAATCATTTACACCTCAGATAAAACGACTCCTATATTCCGGTTGAATGCTATCAAAGATCCGGAAGAAAAGTATAAAATCCTTCGTGGTTTGGTTGAACTGAACCGCAGGGAGAAACATGTATTTGAAGTTGATTAATCATTTAAAAAGTAAAAATTATGGAACAGAAAACGCGCATGAGCATGGACCAGATTCCGTTTGAGAAACTGGAAAAAGTAGGCATCGACCGCAGCTTTGTGGGTAAGATGGAAAAGCAGGAACTCAATGATTTTCTGAACGGATTTCGTTCGGACAAACTCTACACGGTTAACGCCAGAATTGGTGGAGAAGATTTCAAAATCCCAGCAAAGATTCGTATGCAAAGCAAGGAGGACGGATCGGTCGGTATCAAAGTACACCCGATCCAACGACTGAACATCCCGGATGAGTATATGGGGCATAAGTTCACCAAGGAAGAAAAGGGAGCTTTACTCAATGACAAAAACCTGGGCAAGGCGGTTGAACTGACTCCTAAAGTCGGGGAACGTGGACCATTTTACCTGAGCATTGATTCCAAAACCAATGAGCTGATTCCACTGCGGACAAGCTACATTCAAATCCCGGACAAGATCAAGGGAGCTACCTTATCAGCTGAGCAAAAGGAAAACCTGGCAGCCGGAAAGAAAGTGACCGTTGATGGTATGACCAGTAAAGATGACAAGAAGTTTTCAGCCGCTCTTCAGATTGATGCAGCATCGCGAAGAATTGGGTTTTCTGATTTCAAGCAGGAAAAACAAGGTCAATCCGAAACTGCTAAACAGGAAAAATCGGAAGGAAAACGACAAGGTGCAAAGCAAAGTGTCAATTAGATTTTCCAGTTTTCAGAAGTGAAAAGTCATCAAAGACGGGAAGAATTTCAAAAGGTTTTTCCTGTCTTTTTGATTGAAAAGGACGTTCAAAGAAGGGAGGGAATCTCATGAAAGAGGGGAATGCAAGATGTGTTTTTGTTCCACAAAAACCTTGACAAAGCTGTCCTACGGAGCATTCCCCTCATTCCCTAAAGGTTGGTAATAATGATTCCCCTCTTTCAAAAAGCAAGTTAAAAACACAATTCAATAGGTTCAGAAAAGTAGATTAATGAGGCCTCTAACCCCGAATGATAAAAAGCTTGGTGAAGGAATCCGGGTTCGTCTGACCAACCGGGAAAAGGAACTGTTGACTGAACGGTGCCGAAAAGAAGGCTACTCCAACCTTAGTGATTTTGGCCGGGCCAAACTGTTGCGAAAAAGGGAAATCCTGAGAATTGAAGCCAGTAAGGAATTTTCGGAATTGATGGGTCAAATGGATTTTGAACTCAATAGAATTGGAGTTAACCTAAACCAGATTGCCAAAAAACTGAATACTTATTTGGGATATCAACTCGATTCGGAGGATAAGCGAACCCTGAATTACTCTTATGAAACGCTCAAAAAATGCTTTGAGCTTTTGCAAAAGTACATGGATCATATTCCATAATGACTAACCATAAGAACCAAAGAAATGGTTATCGTCATCCACCAGGCATCAAGCACGGCAAATGCCTTTTTTTACAATGAGCGGAAAGCAAAAGAAGGTAAAGCCACCTTCTATCATAGCCGAAATACACCTTCCGCGAACCCATTTATTTACTCCGCTCAGCATCGGTTTCAAATTTTTAAGCGAATTGAAGATTCAAATACTCGTGTTAAGAATAAAGGATTGCATATTTCTTTTAACCCTACAACGAATGATATGATCCGAATGGGCGAAAAGGGAATACGAACTGAACTTGACAATCTGATGAAACAACTTGGATATGGAAATCAGCCCTACTTGGTTTATCGTCATGCGGACATTGACCGCGTACATTTTCATATTGTTTCCACCCGGATTGACAGACAGACAGGCAAAAAGATCAAAGACAATTTTGAGAAGGAGAAAGTACAGAAGTTCATCAAAGAGCTGGAACAAACGTATCAGTTAACCAACAATGAGCCAAAGGAAAAGATCAATCTGAAATTCACGGCATACAGCAAGAACTTGAAACAGAACCTTGAAAACCTATTCACAGAACTCAACCGAATGGATTTTATTACCAGTAAGCAAATGTATAATGATGCCTTAAAACTGTTTCATGTTGAAATTCGGCAGGTTCAGAAAGGGCATCTGGTATTTGTAACTGATGGACAAGGAAATCCGGTTCGGCATCCAATTAAAATGTCTGATTTTGAGGAAAGGCCGAGGTTTTATCAATCGAAAGGGAAAGCTGAAAAGATTGAGCTTGGAAATGGTTATACTACAGACAAATCTGTCAATACTATAAAGAATTATCAAGAAAATTCGAAGAGACTTATTGATTTACTTCGGTTGATACCCAACTATTCGGATAAGAATAGTTTTAGGAAGAAGCAGCAGATATTAAAGAAAAGGAGAATAGGGCAAAGGAGATTGTAAGTTTGTTGTTTTGTCTTTTTCTGGCAACCAAATGTCTCCTTGGGCTTGTAAAGACTATTCACCTGTCTCTTGTAATGATAATTCAATTATTTATGCTCATGCCTGTGGTGTAAATCAGGATCATGAGGATGCTCATGCGTTACAGGATTATGGGTATGCAGGTGCGAATGCCATTTGCGCTCCGAAATGGTTTCTCCATCGTGCGAATGGTTATGATGCCCATCGGTATGTTTATGATAATGGATATGCTCCATAACTACATGAGTATGCCGATGTTTATGTGAAAACAAATTGGTAACGATAACAGCGCTTGCCAAAAGTATAATTGAAATGAGGTGAACCCATTGGAAAGGCTCATGAACAAATAAATACGATAAAAGCACACCCCAAATTGGCGCAGTTGAAAACAAGATTTGACTACGGGTTGCCCCGATGTTTTGTGCTGAAGTGACATAAAGCACAATGCTGAAACCATAAGCGAAAACGCCAACAATTATTGCCGGAACTACATTTCCCAATATCATAACCTGACCGGCAATGAGGCAGCCAATCACTAAATTGACCGAACCCGCCACTATTCCTTTTACGAAAGTAACTATTTGAGGTGAAGCGCCGTCAGTAAGGGCTGTCAGGTGATTATCTATGCCCCAGCAAATACAGGCTGCAGTAATAAGCAATCCTGAAATGATACCGCTTGAACCTTCTCCAAACGATACAACAATTCCGGCTATAATGGTTAGAAAAACGCCAATCCATGTATTCCGGTCGAGGGCATCTTTAAAAACTAAAGCGCCTAAGATGGCGGTTGCTACCAGTTCCATATTTAGCCAGATTGAAACCGAAGCTGCATTAGCCATTTTCAAACCAGCCAATAAAAGCAAAGGCCCGGCGAACCCTCCAAAGAAAATGATCCCGATGGTTTTTGACCGGTTACCCGCTTGAAAAAGCAATTTCAGGTTACTGTTTTTCCGAAATATATATGGCAACATGGCCAGAGCCGCACCCAAATAAAGCAACCCAGCTAATTGAAAGGAGTTTAATCCCGACAATAACAGCTTACTAAACGGAGTGGCTATTCCAAAAAGAAATCCAGAAAGAATACCTGTTACAATTGCAAACCGCTTCATTATCGAGTTTTATACAAAGTTCGTCAATTTTTTGAATATTAAAATGGGCTTGCAAAAGATGCATTTTCTGATCAGCCCAACAATCCATGAATTATCATTCGATTTGAATTAGGTATGACATATTCTCAGAACTGGCACAACTATTAATGTTATCATACGATTAGGCTGACCATATTCTTCATCGTTTCTTCATGTTGTGAGCCTACCTTTACAACAAGACAGAAAAAAATTGCATCCTCTGATAGTAAATGTTATCTGACAACTTTATTTCAGCTAAGATGTTAAAACAAAATAATCGTCTTTAAACAAACCTGAAAATATGGCAGTCAAAACAGATCAGAATTATACACTCCGTCAACTCATCCTCTATTTTTTCAAACTCGGATATTCCGGGTTTGGCGGGCCGGTTGCGTTGGTTGGCTATATGCACCGCGACTTAGTTGAAACCCGAAAATGGATTTCGGAAGAGGAATATAAAGAAGGTCTTGCCCTTGCGCAACTTGCACCCGGTCCGTTGGCAGCACAATTGGGAATCTATCTGGGATATGTCCATTACGGTATTATAGGTGCTTCGCTTTGTGGAATGGCATTCATTATCCCATCGTTCGTAATGGTTGTTCTGCTAGGCATCGCCTACAAAATCTATGGCGGATTGCCTTGGATGCAGGCTGTATTTTACGGTGTTGGGGCTTCTGTTATCGGAATCATTGCAATGAGTTCGTACAAGCTTACAATTAAGTCTGTCGGAAAAATCAACCTGCAATCAGTCAGTCAAAATTGGATGCTCTGGTTGTTTTATATTCTGGGTATCACAATTACAGTGATTACAAAAGCCGAGAATGTTTTATTCTTTGTTACTGCCGGAATAATATACATGATTGTCAAAGCTCCGCCTGATTGGATCAGGAAGCCCCAAACAGTAAATAGCATTTTGTTACTGGCCGGAATTGGTTTCTGGAGCTATGAATCGGGTACCTTATGGGATATTGCATTGTTTTTTGCAGAAGCTGGCGCATTTGTTTTTGGAAGCGGATTGGCCATTGTTCCCTTTCTTCACGGAGGAGTGGTTGTAGATCATCAATGGCTCACAGAGCATCAGTTTGTTGATGCGGTTGCAGTTGCTATGATTACGCCCGGCCCTGTGGTAATCACTGTTGGATTTATAGGTTATTTGGTGGCAGGTTTCCCCGGTGCCTGTGTAGCTGCATTGGCTACCTTTTTGCCTTGTTACTTACTCACAGTTATTCCGGCTCCTTATTTTAGAAAATACGGTCACAACCAATCAATCAAGGCATTTGTCGATGGAATCACAGCCGCAGTGATCGGCGCTCTCGTTGGTGCAGTCGTAATTATTGGCACCCGAAGTATAACCGATATTCCAACCATATTAATTGCCATTGCAACCGTGTTTGTTATACTTTACTTCAAAAAGGTTCAGGAGCCTTATATTATAATTGTTGCCGCTATTATTGGATTAATTTTAAAGACATTGATATGAAATGGATCACCAGAGAACGACCAAAGATTGACCGCATAGCTTGTCCGTGGTTGATTAAGAATTTTGTTGACAAAGAAGCCGAGTTTATATATGTACCTACTGATCAGGTGCTGTTAAAGGCGAATGAGTTGGGAGCAACTCCGTTTGATATTCCGAACGTTGAATATTCTCATGAAGGTGAATTTTGCACTTTTGACACCATAGTAAGGAAACACAATCTCACCGATCCTGCACTTTTACAACTGGCGGTTATTGTCCGTGGAGCAGATACTGACCGTTTTGATTTGGCAGGACAATCAGCAGGGCTTTGGGCAATATCGGCAGGGCTTTCCCACAATATAAAAGATGACCATGAAATGCTGAATGTAGGCATGAAAATCTATGATGCCCTGTACAGTTGGGCAAAATACGTTTCAAATGAACGACATACTTGGAATCCAGATTTAAAAGTATGATGCGATTTCCAAAATACATTTTGTATGTTGTTTCCTTAATCGTTTACTTTAGTTCTTGTCAGGATGAAAAGCAACAATGGCTGAATAAATATGCTGAAATAAAATGTGCATATATCAGCGATACCATAAATAAGGCAAATGACAAGAGTGTCATTATCAAAGAGTCGATCAAAGAAAAAGAAGCTGCGGA
>JAEUSS010000609.1 GCA_016788685.1 Prolixibacteraceae bacterium
ACGACACCAGCAAGCTGATTAAAATTGAGAACACAATCACCAAGGAGAACGAACGAAGCAATTCTCCGGTAATTCCGCTGGTAATACCAATAGGGAGGAAAACCGCAATAAGTACAATGGTTATCGAAACAACGGTAATCCCAAGTTCCTTGGTCGCATCGAGTGACGCCTGCCAGCGTTTTTTGCCTTCTTCCATGTGGCGGTAGATGTTTTCCAGAACCACAATCGCATCGTCCACAATCACTCCGACCACAATTGACATGGCCAGCAAAGTGAGCAGGTTAAGTGAAAACCCGAAGATGTTGAAGATGACAAAAGTTGAGATGATGGAGGTTGGTATGGAAATGACCACAAACATCAGGTTCCGGAAACTGTGCAGGAACAACAACATGGTTATTGATACCAGAACAATGGCAAAAACAAGGTCGACCATCACACTGTTAACGGCATCCTTGGTAAATACAGAGGAGTCGCTGGCAATGGTGAATTTCAGGTTTTGAGTGCTGTATTTGGTTTCAAAATCTTTGAAAAGTTTTTGAACTTCATCGCTGATCTCAACCGCGTTGGCGCCACTCTGTTTTGTAACCGATAAGCCAATGGCCGGAGTTCCGTTGATGCGTGCCAGTTTCGAGCTTTCCTTATTACCGTCAACTACGGTGGCTACATCTTTTACTTTGATGGTCGATCCGTCAGCTGATGTGCGAAGGATCAGTTCTCCGATTTCGTCAACCGAAGCAAATTTTCCACTCAAACGAATCAGCGAACGGGTTTGATCGTCTTTGATGTTTCCGACCGGAAAATCGAGGTTCGAAGCAGTGATCATCTGTTTCAGCAACGACAATGAAATGCCGTATTGCTGCAGTTTCTGGGCATCAGCTTTAATCTGGATTTCGCGTTGGTTACCGCCAATGATTTCAACCTGGGCCACACCTTTAATCTGTGAGATGTATGGAACAATATTTAAATCGATCAAATCATAGAACTGTTGTTCGGGCATATTCGACGATGCTGCGACGCTCATGATAGGCATCATGTTCATGTCCATTTTCATGAATTGGGGCAGTTCGGCGTCTTCAGGCAAATCACCCTGGATCATATTTACTTTACGTTCACAGTCCTGAAGAGAAATGTCGGCATCCATATCGTCTTTCAGCTGAACAACCACAATGGATATGTTTTCGAACGAATAGGAATTGATTTTATCGATTCCTTCCATGCCCGAGACGGCATCCTCAATCGGTTTTGTTACTGAGCTTTCCACCTCGGTAGGTGCAGCTCCGGGGTAAACGGTCATCACCACATTTACAGGGATGTCAATGTTCGGGATCAGTTCAACATTCAGGCGGGTGTAGCTGTATATACCGGCCAGCGCCAGGATGGTAAAGATGACGACCGGGATGGTCGTTCTTTTGATAGATATATCGGTAATATTCATGATCAGCGTTTATTGGATAATTTTTACACGGTCGCCGTCGTTCAGGTTCAACTGTCCGCTGACAACCACGCGGTCTTCCTTGTTTAATCCGCTTATAACTTCAACGAATTTCTCATCACTCTCGTTGATGATGATTTCTTTCTTAACTGCCTTGTCGCCTTCAACCACAAAAACCGAAGGATTCTTCATGCTGCCGGTAATCGCAGCTTTTTCAATCAGTATGGTTTCCGAAGCTTCAACCGGAATCAGCACCTCGCTGAAAAGCCCGGCTTTCAGGCGTTGGGCGCCATCGTGGTTGTCCATCACGACTTCAGCATCGAATTTCATGGCGTTGTCGGCTTTTTCTCCAATCGAGTTGATTTTTCCGGTGAATGTTCTCCCGGGTAACGACGGAATGGTTACGTTGACCACCTGCCCCTTTGCTAGTTTAAAAATGTCTTTCTCCGGAACTTTAACCCAGATTTTTAGTTTCGATGTGTTTACAATTTCGCAGACAGGCATTCCTCCGGCCACAAATTGGCCGTTTTCAACCAATCGTTTGTTAACGATTCCCGATATTGGCGCTTTTATTTTGGTGTCGCGCAGGGCTTTGCGGGCAGTGATCAGGTCGGCTTCAGCTTTCTTCAGGCCGATGCGTGCCTGTTCCAGATCGTGTTTCGGAATAGCGTTTCCTTGTTCAAGGCGCTGCAAGCGTTCAATATCTTTGGTTTGCTGCTCGAAATTGGCTTCGGCAACCAGCACATTGGCGGCAATGGTTTCATCGTCAACCTCAATAATCACCTCGTTTTTCTGAACACGGTCGCCTACGTTTTTGTGTATCTTTTTCACCTTTCCCTGGGTTTCCGATAAAACCATCAGTTCTTCGGTAGCGCTTACTGTTCCGGTAGTCGAAATTTGCCTGCTGATGGTGCCGGTTTGCGGTGAGATTATTTTTACCGGAATCTCGGCGATCGTTTGTGAGGCCAGGGCGGTTGTGGTTTTTATCTTTTCTTTGTTCGAGTTTAATCTAAACGCTGCTAAACCCACTAGTACAAGGATAATCAGCGCAACGGAAATTTGTTTTACAGTCTTCATTTTCTATTTTAGTTTATTAATGTTTTTAGTCTTCCTGTGGCTTTGAGTAACTCTATTTCGGCCAGCTTATATTTTAAAAGCTGTTGATTGAATAAATTTTCTGCATCTAAAAGTGACGATTCGACATTCAACAGGTCTGTCAGTGAAGCCATCCCTTCATCAAACTGAAGTTTTACCTGACTGTAAACCTGATTGGCCAGCGCCTTGTTTTCCTGTTGGTCCCGGAGGTTCGACCAGGATGACAGCAACGAGTTGACGGAATTCTGATAGCCTGTTTCCAGGTATTTTTTGTTCAGGTCAAAATCTTCCTGGTTTTGCTGAAGCTTCAGTTGCGATTGTTTCATTTTATTTTTTCTCATTCCTGAACTGAAAATAGGGATCGTAGCTTTTAATCCAATGGTGTTCATGTTACTGAAGTCGTTGAATTTAAATTCGGTAGCATAACTCGAATAAGTAAATTGCCCGAAAGCCGCCAGATTAGGATAGAAAGCTGCCTTGTCTGATTCAACCTGCAGGCCGGCCAGCTCGTTTTGTTTTTTCAGTAACTGGTATTCGGGCAGTACTTCAAGCGCAAACTCTGACATTACGGGCTGTTGGTATTCAATTTTGCCAACGATCGCGGTATCCAGAGTTATTTCTTTTTCGACCGGGATACCCGAAATGATTTTCAATATCCGCTGTTGAACGTCAATTCCGTTTCTGAGGGTTTCGCGTTGCGTTTTCAGGTTGGTCAACGTTACTTTTAAACGGCTGACATCGGTTTGTTTTACAAAGTCATTTTCGTACTGAAGTTTCAGGATGTTGTAGAGTTTTTCGAGATTGACAATGTTGTCATTCAGAACTTTCAGGTTCGAATAGTTCATCAGCACCTGGTAGTAGCCCGCCGAAACATCATGGATAATATCTTCTTCCGTTTTCTGAAGCATATAACTGTAAAGTTCTTCGGCTTTGCGCACCTGTTTAACTCCGGTTAAAAACGATTTGCTGTAAAGCAGCTGGCTCACGGTAACTCCGGCAGAAGAGGTATGCAATGCCTTAATATCAGACAATCCACCTACTATCGGAGCAATTTCTTCAGGCAGCATTTCAATCATTTCCGGAGAAATGCTGATTTCCGGAATACCCATTCTTGAATAGTTTAAACTACCATCGATTTGGGGAAGCCCGTTAGCGATTACTTCCTTTGTTTTTAATGCACTTTCAGATT
>JAEUSS010000017.1 GCA_016788685.1 Prolixibacteraceae bacterium
ACGACACAAATCGGTAAAATTACCCTGATTGTAAACAGTTATAGTTCCGTCTTCCAGTTCGCTGATGAGCTCCTCTTTCAGGTTATCTCCCTTTGCTGCAAACATTTTCAGCGCATCGTCCTTCGTAATGTCTTTTCTTACAATGTCATGTTTCTCGCGGGCCAGATCAATGATCTTCTTTTCAATCTTTTCCAGATCTTTCTCGGCCAGTTGCTGTCCTTGCGGCAGATCGATATCGTAGTAAAAACCGTTATCAACAGTTGGTCCGATTCCAAACTTTGTTCCCGGATAGAAAAACTCAATGGCTTCAGCCATCAAATGAGCCGATGAATGCCAGAACGTTTCTTTTCCTTCGCGGTCATCCCACACTAACAATTTCACACTGGCATCTTTGCTAATTGGGCGGGAAAGATCCCACACTTCGCCATTAACAGAAATGGATAAAACATCTTTCGCTAAACGACTGCTAATCGATTCTGCAATAGCCAATCCGGAAATTCCGCTTTCGAACTCCCTGACACTATTATCGGGTAAAGTAATTTTAATCATCGGTTTTTCTTGTGAATTAAAAAACAGGGTGCAAAGATAAGTATTAATAGCTGATATTAATCAATGTTTACTGGTTTTTCGAGTTCAAAAACAGTGACAGGTTATATAAAAAAACAGCCGGCAATAACATGCTTAAATAAATTACACGTTATTGCCGGCTATGCCGACCAAAAGATCAATAGTTATCTCATCCCCAAGCTTATCCCGGCATTGTACGACAAGTATTCAGCCTTGTTGACTGATCCGAACAGACTGAAAAACGCCAGCTTCAATCGCAGACCGGCATCCAGGCTAAGATTATTGGACTCAAACCGTATGGCAATAGGGTCGATCAACTCTTCTTTGGTAGTGATGGTGGTTCCTGCAATAGGGATTTCGGTAGAAATAATGTATTTCCCGATCAGGTCAACAGTCGATTCGCTTTTGCTTTGTCCAATTCCGCCGAATACCGTAAGGACACCGATTTTTTTGGAAACAACCAAACCATATTTGGTGGTATTTGTATTTACCTTCAACATCTGCCCCTGATTACCAAAAGACACTGTTACATTTCCGTCACTGAAATCATTCGGGTCAAAGCTCAATTCACTTTGTGCATCGACTGCTGAATAGCTGGCGAAAACAGAGGCATCAAAAGGAAGGGCCTTAATCACCGGAATCCACTCTTTAAAATTATGTTTTACCCCAACTCCCCAGAAACCAACTTTCATGTCATCACCATCGTTGCTGTATTTCATTTCAGGAACGTAACGACCGATTACATCGGTATGAGGTAATAATCCGAACCCCAACTGAACCATCGGCACCGGAAGAATGTCCAATCCTGCCCCATTGGGCGAATTGAAGGATGCAATTGGCTTTTCGGAATCGTCTTTTATTTGCAAACGGGGGCCTTTAGTATCGCTTCCTGCCACTGTCGGCGCGATATTCCCGCCACTTTCTACCGAAATTTTACTCAATCCAAGCTTGCTGATATCAAAAGTCTGGTCTCTCTCCGGAATCTGAATAGCGCTAACAGTAATGGATAAGTCAAAGCCAAAAAGCTTATGCGTTTCAGCCGAATTATACCAACCGTTGTTCAGTCCATCGCCCAAAGCCATCGCGTAAGGATCCAAATATGCTTTAAACAACGCATTGGCATCCTTCTTACCCGCCTTCAGAAATTCAACCACATTGGTTTGGGAGTATGCCGCCTGCATAATAAACCCGGAACAAATAAGAAAAATTAGTTTTTTCATCGTCTTCTTTTTTCAAGTTTGATAATCAGAATTATATCACATTTCATATTATTCATCGGAACAAATATATACTTTTCAAAGGCTCTGTAAGCTTTTCAGGAATTATTAAGAAACAGAAATACCTTCTTTTTGTTCCCCGAGTGGGGCAACAGCCCGTTTAACCTGAAGTCATTGTGCCGGAAGAATAAATAAAAAAACAGGCTTCGACTGCCAATCTGAACTGTTTTCTTTTTTTTATGGAAAAAAATTCGAAGTTTTGACAGAGAAAAAGAACAAAAAAACATTCAGAAATTATGAATATCAGACAGAGCTTCACGCTTTTACTTGTAAGCATCTCGCTAATTGCACATTCGCAAAAAAAAATAGCACTCAGTGATGTTGTTGGCAACCGTACTTTTGCACAAAAAAGTGTTTCGGGCTTACGCTCAATGAACGATGGCTTAAACTACACCACCCTGGAAGGCGGCAATAAAATAGTTAAGTACAGCTACAAGACCGGAGAAAAACTGGAAACATGGTTCGACCTGTCGAAAATTGAAAATGCCGGTTTTTCAACTTTCAGTGACTATGCATTGAGCGCTGATGAAACAAAAATTCTTTTTACAACAAAAAAAACATCGATTTACCGCCATTCTTTTTCTTCCGAATATTTTATCTGGAACCGAACAACCAAAGAAATGACACCGCTGTCGGCAAACGGAGCCCAGCAACTGGCCACTTTTTCACCCGACGGCGAAAGAGTAGCTTTTGTGCGCAACAACAATCTTTTTGTTAAAAGCCTGAAATTCGGCACCGAAAGCCAGGTGACCCGCGATGGAAAAACAAATGAAATAATCAACGGAGCTCCCGACTGGGTTTACGAAGAAGAATTTGGCTTCAACAAAGCTTTTGAGTGGTCACCCGACAGTAAATTCCTGGCTTTCATCAAATTTAACGAAACTGAGGTCCCGATGTTTAACATCCCCATGTACCAGGGACAAAATCCGGAATTAAAAGAAAACCAGCTTTATCCGGGAAGTTATAGCTACAAATATCCGAAAGCCGGAGAACGAAATTCGGTGGTCAGCGTCCACATTTACGACCTGAAAGCCAAAAGCAGTGTTACCGCCGAGGTTGGTGATGACACAGAGCAATATATTCCGAGAATAAAATGGACTGCCGACGCATCGGATCTGGCTATCATGAAACTGAACCGCCTGCAAAACAAGCTTGACATTGTACTGGCCAATCCGTTTACAGGTGATACCCGTTCATTTTTCACAGAAAAAAACAAGCGATACATCTCCGAAGAATTTTACGATGACTTCATCTTTTTGCCTGACAACAAATACATTGTACTGAACAGCGAGCGAAACGGATATTCGCACCTGTACTTATACAACCGGCAAGGATTTGAAGTCAAACAACTGACTGACGGAAAGTTTGACGTGACTGATTTTTATGGTTTCGACCCGATAAAAAAGCTATTTTATTACCAGGCGGCCAAAGAATCTCCGCTCAGACTTGAGGTATACTACGTCAGCCTGGACGGCAAAAAATCAGGAAAGCTATCGGCGCAACCAGGCACCAACCGTGCTGATTTCAGCTCCGGAATGAAATACTACATCAACTATTTCACGAATATTGAAACACCCAACCTGATCACATTGCACGACCAGACCGGAAAACTCATCCGGACGCTGGAAGACAACAGTGACTTGAAAAAACTGTTGAAAGACTATGCCCTCAGCAAAAAAGAATTCTTCAGTTTTAAAACTTCGGAAGGCGTTGAGTTGAACGGATGGATGATTAAGCCTGTCAATTTTGATCCGGCAAAAAAATATCCGGTTTTAATGACCCAATACAGCGGCCCGAACTCACAACAGGTACTCGACAAGTGGGGAGTCAGCTGGAACGACTATCTGGCACAGGAAGGATTTATTGTAGCCTGTGTTGATCCGCGCGGAACCGGTGCCCGCGGAGAGGAGTTCAGGAAAATGACTTATCAGCAATTGGGCAAGTACGAATCGGACGACCAGGTGGAAGCAGGCCGCTATCTGGCAACACTTCCTTATGTTGACAAGAATAACATCGCTATTTGGGGATGGAGCTACGGTGGTTTTATGGCTGCACTTTGCATGGAGAAAGGCGCCGATGTTTTTAAAGCCGGAATTTCAGTTGCCCCGGTTACCAACTGGCGTTTTTATGATACCGTTTATACCGAACGGTATATGCGCACTCCGAAGGAAAATCCGGAAGGATACGATGAAAACTCGCCGCTTTCTCATGCTGAAAAAATCAAAGGAAATTACCTTCTGATTCACGGATCGGCTGACGACAACGTGCACCTCCAAAACACAATGGAATTTGCAGAAAAACTGGTTCAGGCTGGAGTTCAGTTCGATATGGCTGTATACACCAACCGTAATCACGGGATATCCGGAGGCAATACAAGTATGCATCTGTATACCAAAATGACCAATTGGCTAAAAGAAAAACTTCAGGCCAGATAAAATGAATTGAAGAACCTGTCAGACACACGCCGGGCCCGATTAATCGGGCCCGGCGTGTGCTTTTGAATCTATTTTTCCAGTTAAAGCAGGTCTTCGTTCACTTCATCCAGCTCCTCATGATCGTCACCACCCAAACTGTAATAATTATTTTCTTCGTCTTCGTTTCCTATCAATTCCTGTTCATCATCCAGCTCTGAACCGGGAATATCAAGGTCGTCTCCCGAGAAATCTTCATCAAAATCTTTTTCGTTGAGTTCGCCGAGTCGCTCATTGGGCCGTTTAATTCCCGATGTGTATTCGGGATTAATTTCCTTTTCTTCTTTGTACTGATGGTAAATATCATCTTCCGGAGGATAAAGGGGGTAATCCGGAAACGGATCTTCCGACAGGCCGGATTCCTGAAAAATAGCAGAATCTGTTTCATCATCAACGAAGGAAGGAGTCTTTCCCTTTTGATTATTTTGTTCTTTCCATTCCTTCTTGTGCTTGTTTTGTTTTACTGAAGATTTCATAGCCTTTCAGGAATTTAAATTTATAATCAAACGATATCAAATTAGATAAAGACCAAGTGGTTCAAGCAAATTGGTATACGGCAAGCAGGTAGTAAAGTTTGCATATCAAAAAACGAAGTGTCGGTTCTTTCTTATCTCTGAAAAAAATTTCCGGCAAAGAACAGAAGCTGGCCAAGGTTGCCGGAGCTGACTATAACAAAAAAGCCCCTCATACGAATGATGAGGAGCTTTACTGACGTATCCCGGTTGGGATTCGAACCCAAGACCTACGGCTTAGAAGGCCGTTGCTCTATCCAGCTGAGCTACCGAGACATCCTTTTTAGCGGTTGCAAATATATAAAAATTAGCGTACCGTCAGACATCAATTATGAAATAAAAAAGGAGAAACCAACATTCGTCTCTAAATGCCGGTATATAAGCATTTTCTCAAATCAGTTCTATCCGGTTTTCTTTACAAATTGCCTTCATCTCTTCCGGCCAGATGCTCGACTGAATCTCTCCGATATGGGCTTTCCGCAAGAAATACATACACAAGCGCGACTGACCAATCCCTCCGCCTATCGAAAGCGGGAGCTCATCGTTGAGCAAGCGGTTATGCCAATAGAGGTTTTGGCGGTCTTCAGTCCCTGTAAGAGCCAATTGTTTCAACAATGTTTCTTTATCAACCCGGATACCCATCGATGACAATTCGAGCGAGGTTTCCATCATCGGATTCCAAACCAGTATGTCTCCGTTCAGACCTTTGCGGTTGCCGAATGTAGGTGTTGTCCAGTCATCGTAATCAGGAGCACGGCCGTCGTGTTTTTCGCCTCCGGGCAGAACACCTCCGATGCCGATAATAAATACAGCCCCGTATTTTTTAGCCGCTTCATGTTCGCGGTCTTTGGGCGTCAGGTCAGGATATTGCTCTTCCAGCTCTTCGGCATGAACAAACGTAATTTCTTCGGGAAGTATGGGTTTGATCTGCGGAAAATTTTCGGATACAATAAACTCGGTGCGTAAAAAAGTAGAATAAATCTTCCGGACAATCTTCTTCAGGAAATCCAAATTACGCTCCTCTGCTGAAACTACCCGCTCCCAGTCCCATTGGTCGACATACAGCGAATGAATATTGGAAAGTTCTTCGTCAGGACGTATGGCATTCATGTCGGTGTACAACCCGTAGCCCTGTCCGATGTTCAGGTCAGCCAAGGTCATACGCTTCCATTTGGCAAGCGAGTGAACGACTTCGGCCCTGTGGTCTCCCAGTTCTTTTACCGGAAAAGTTACCGGCCGTTCCGTTCCATTCAGGTCGTCATTAATTCCGGTACCTTTCATTACAAATAACGGGGCGGTAACCCGGCGCAAACGCAACTCGGCTGCCAAATCCTGCTGAAAACTGTCTTTTACAAGTTTTATGGCCTTTTCTGTCTGATTCACATCAAGTAAAGGCTGGTAATTTTGGGGGATAAATAGTTTCATTCGTTCAATACTTTATTTCGTTATTAATCCGGAATAGCAAATAATCTAAATTTTCGCCACAAAAATAGCAACCTAATCATCATTCTGAAGCTTTTCTGATCTTTTATATTCTATTTTCATCATTTTTTACGACTTTTTGTAACCATTCATCAGATTTACAGATCATACTCAGATAATCAGTAAAGTTTTAAGTCTTTCGTAATTCAGGCTTTGTTTGAAAGAATGTTTCAAGCCAAACCATTTAGAATTTCTATTTTTATCCAAAATTCACATTGAAATCCTCTCCGGAAAATATTATTCAGTTATACCTGATTAAAGTTGCTAAATGGTTTAATCTGGTTATGCCAATCGTTGTCTTGTTTTACCAGGAGAACGGGTTGAGTATGTCGCAGATTTTTGTACTGAAATCCATTTATTCCGTTGCGATGGTTGCAACAGAACTACCTTCGGGCTACCTGGCTGATGTATGGGGTTGCCGCCGAACCCTTTTGCTCGGCGCCATACTCGGAACCGCCGGGATCATCATTTACAGCTTTTCTTCAGACTTTTACAGTTTCATATTTGCCGAAATCATCCTGGGAATCGGATTCAGCTTCGTTTCCGGAGCCGACTCGGCCATGTTATACGACTCGCTCAAAGCCGGGAATCGGGAGAACGAGTACATTAAACATGAAGGGCGGATAAGCTCGGCAGGAAATTTTGCCGAAGCACTGGCCGGCGTTGCCGGAGGTTTACTCGCGACCATCAGCCTACGAACACCTTATTTTTTCCAGATTTTTATTGCCGCTACCGCTATTCCGGCAGCCTATTTTCTGAAAGAGCCGCAACACGCCATAGAGCGAACGCATTTAAAAATGAAAGAAATCCTGCAAATCGTGAGACAGACCTACCGGCAACCCGAAATGCGAAGCGCCATCATGATTTCGTCGTTTACCGGAGCGGCAACCTTAACATACGCCTGGTTTGTACAACCATATTTTCAGGAGGCAGGTGTTCCCGTTTCAGTATTCGGAATTTTATGGACTTTACTCAACCTTTCGGCAGGTATTTTCTCTATGTTTTCGTACCGCATTGAACAACGACTCGGCCAACGTAACACCCTCCTTCTGATTGTCATTTTCATCTCTCTGGGCTTTATCCTTACTTCACTTGAAGTTAGCATAGCGGGCGTTGCCATTCTGTTCGGATTTTACATGGTTCGCGGAGTTGCCACGCCTGTGCTGAAAGATTACATCAACCAATACACCGACTCCAAAGTAAGGGCAACTATTTTATCGATCCGAAACTTTGAGATTCGCATCATTTTTGCCGCTGTCGGACCGGCGCTGGGTTATCTGACTGACACCTTCAGCCTGCAAACCGCACTGATGGTTACCGGAATTGCCTATTTCGCCGCAGCAATGCTAAGTATATGGCCATTTCTCAGAAAGTAAGAACAGCTATTAAACCGTTGATGGTCATTAATCGTGATTCTTGCTCCCGCAATCACAATTAATGACCATCAGTAAGTAAAAAAAATAACTGCAAATGACTTTAAAAGCTACTTGAATAACTTTTTCAGCTCGTCACCAATCTTTTTAACCGAACCTTTTATTTCTTCCACCGATGCTTTTTTCACTTCCTGCTCAATCTGGGCGCGCGCCTTACTCAAGTCAAGCGAAATTTCGGGTTTCGTAACCGCACCTTTCAGAATTACCGAAGCCTCTACCATTTTGATGTTCTCCGATCCGGGCAGGATTCCGAGGCCTTTATTGATATCGGCCCCCAAATCATCACGGTTCACCAAAAAATCCATATTCAAATTTATCTCGCGTGCAGCCGACAGACTTCCGTAGACCGTAGTTTGCTGATCCGCAATCGAAGTTTTAAACGGATTCAGCTTCAACTGGCCATCTTCAAACTGAAATTTGGCAGTAAAATCGCTGACCTTCACATTTTTCATTTTCTCCTTCTTAATAATTCCGCGAATCTGATCAAAAACCGGCGAATCGATGATCATCAGATTCTGGGTGTTTAAAACTCCCAGTCCGTTTAAACTTGTCGGCACAATGCTCATTTTCTCGTTCATCACTCCTGAAAGGCCAAACTGGGTTGAAATCTTTCCCTGACTTTTTGCAGCAATCGGCAAATAATGCCTGAACGTGCTAAGCGACTGGTAAGCTGTCGGCAAATCGATATTCTCCATATTCAGCTTAAAATCGAACAATGGCTTATTCTCCTTGTTGCTGGTGTACGAACCATTGATACCCATTTTACCCTGCAGCATTTCCATCGTCAGGTTGGTCAGTTCCATTTTCTGATCTTTCACCTTAATAAGCCCGTTGATATTGTTGATTGGCATTTTATCGTAAATTGCCTTCTGAATAGCAGACTGGAAACTTAAGTCAAGCTTCTCCGGAACCTGAAAGGCAACTACTGAGTCAGCAGCGGCCGGAGCAACTTTGGCTTCAGTCTGCGGCTCTGCCGTCTTTGCTGCTGGTTTCTGAATATTCGACAACTCGGTAAAATTCATAAAGCCGGATTTCAGGTTGAAATTACCTTTCAGAACGCCGTCTTTGAAAACATAGGCCAGGTAATTGCTCACATCGCCGCGAAGTGAAAAATCGCTTTCGCCGATCTTCCCGGTAAATTTTTCAATGTTGATTTGTTTCGTATTGGCCTTTACTTGTCCCTGGCTAATTTCAACAGGTTTGGTTAGCTGGTTACTTTCGATTCTGAAATTCTGAATCGTTGCTTCACCGTTCGACTTAAATTTTTCGTATTCCTGTTTTTCGATCGCCGACATTCGTCCGGCCAACTGCATATTCGCCTTCAACGATCCGGTAATATCAAGGCTGTCAACCGGGATAGCCTGTTTGAGCGAAGCAAAATCGACCGTCCCCGAAAAAGAGGCGTCAATATTCGGGTCGGTCATTAATTCGCTAAGCTGCAAACGCAGATCAACCGGATTATTTCTGATCGAAGCATGTGCTTTCTCCACATTTACCTTCAGTAAATTCAGGTCGCCTTCAGGTTTGGTTATTTGCGCCATAACCTGAATATCCTGAACACTCTCGGGCAAATCCTGGTATTTAAAACTGGCATTGCTTACGGTCAGTAAAACATCAATCGCCGGATAAATTTCGTTGTAATACAGTCCTTTCACCGAGCCTTTAAACTCGGCCGCCCCGGTCATTGTCGCTTTTTCAAGATATTTCTGATAGTCAGCCGGCACCAGAGCCAAAATCGTAGCAAAATCGCTTTTTTCGCTCCTGAAGGCCAGATCAAAAAACATACTGTCGGTAGGCATTGCGAACGAACCATTAACTTCCAGTGGCAGGTTATTCACCCACAGTTTGCCCTGATCGAAGGCAAAATTCATCTTTTCGTAATCCACTTTCAGCAGGGTTTCCACTTTCAGCTTGGTCTTTGAGATATACTGAACCGAATCGTATTCAAAAATTAATTCTCCTGCATCACCTTTCAGATCAAAAGTAGTGAGCGTGCCCGCCACCTCACCGCTTGAACTCACGTTGGTATTTTTAACCCACACTTTCATTGGCATTCCCCGGTCGTTGTACAACAGATTCAGGTTATTTACCCGGATGTCGCTCAGTTTCATCTGAAAGGCATCTCCTGAACTTGCTTCCGGAGTTGCCGATGTTTCAGAAACTTTTACAATATCCCAGTTCACTGCTCCTGATTTACTGGCTATCAACTGAATCGTCGGATTGTCGATGGTCAGGCTTTTCAGTTCCAAACCTTCATTTCTGATCAGTTCCATCAGCGATATATTGGTTGAGATTGAACCTGCCGCCAGGATTGTATCACCGGCAAATTCGTTAATTCCAATGATGCTCAGGTTTTGAAGCTCCATTTCAACCTTTGGAAATTGAGAAAATACAGACAGTTTAAAATCAGAGAAATCAACTTTAGCATTGACCTGATTGTTCAGCGTGGTTTTTACTTTCGCAAGCAGTTTGTCTTTGTACAGAAACGGCAACGCTGCCAGAATCCCAACAATCAAAACCACAACTCCGGAGATAATAATTATTTTTCGTTTCATTGGATAATAGAATTTTCAGTGATGATAAAAGTACGCAACATATTTAACGCGGTGTGTGTGGTACGTATTATATTTCGCTCCCGGTTATGCCTAAAAATAAACATTTTACTTCTAATTCCTGCCGGCCCGGCCACAGCAATCCAGACTGTACCCACCGGTTTTTCGTCTGAGCCGCCATCCGGGCCGGCAATTCCGGTGGTTGCGACTGCATAATCGGCACCTAATGAATTTTGAGCGCCGGCAGCCATTGCTTCGGCTACCTGCTGGCTCACAGCGCCATGTTCTGCAATTAAATTCATCGGAACATCAAGCAATTTGTTTTTTATTTCATTGGAATAAGCCACCACTCCTCCCTTAAAATAGGCTGAACTTCCGGTATTGGAAGTTATAAACTGAGCAATACTGCCTCCAGTACAACTTTCGGCAAGGGCTAATGTTTTTCCCGCCTGAACCAATATCCGCCCAATAACCAGACCCAGATTTTCATCGTCGAACCCAAAAATAAATTCAGGAATAATGGACTGTAATTGTTTGACCTGACGATCAATCTCATCGGCAATTACTGACTGTTCGGTTCCGTAACCACTCAGCCGAAGGCGCACCATCATTGGACTTGGCAAATATGCCAGTTTGATAAAAGCAGGCAGGGCGCTCTCCCACTGTTCAATTTTTTCGGCCAGCATCGATTCAGCCAGCCCGATGGTCAGCACCGTTTTATGCACAATCGACTGCGAAATTCCCAGCTTGCCCAACCGCGGAAAAACCTCTTCGGTCATGATTGCTTCCATCTCGAACGGAACGCCTGGCATGGAAACAAATATGGTATTATTCCGCTCAAACCACATTCCGGAGGCCGTTCCGGCAGAATTATGCAAAACCGTGCAGCTTGCCGGCAACAAAGCCTGATCGCGATTCAGCTGATTGACTGCCACATTGCGCGAAGACAAAAGAGACCGAACATGCTCCAGAACTTCGGGATGAAAAACCAACTCTGTATTAAAATATTCGCACAGACACTTTTTGGTAATATCGTCTTTGGTCGGCCCCAAGCCACCTGTCATCAGCACCAAATCCGCTTTTTTTTCGGCATTGGCCAAAGCGGTCAGAATGTGATCATGATC
>JAEUSS010000059.1 GCA_016788685.1 Prolixibacteraceae bacterium
GCCGGATGTTCTGATTTTGGTTGATTACCCTGGTTTTAATCTCCGGATGGCCAGGTTTGCCAAGGCGCACGGGATACGCACGTTCTACTACATCTCGCCGAAGATATGGGCATGGAAAGAAAAACGCGTACACAAGGTAAAAGCCTGTGTCGACGACATGTTTGCTATTCTGCCTTTCGAAAAAGAATTTTACAGCCGGTATGATTATCCGGTTAATTATGTTGGGAACCCGCTGCTCGATGCCATCCTGGAAAAGAAAACGGCTCCTGATTTTCATCGGTTCCGGACAGAAAATAAGCTTCCGGAGGAGCCTGTACTGGCCGTATTACCCGGGAGCCGCAAAGGTGAGATCAGCGTTTTGCTGCCAATCATGCTCGAAGCTGCTGCACAGTTTCCCGAGTTTCAGTGTGTCATTGCAGGCGCTCCCAACATGGGTGCCGAATTTTACCGCCCATTCATGAAAGAGAGGCAGGTGCCGATTTTGTGGGGCAAAACGTATGAAATTCTGGTTCACAGCCGGGCTGCTATTGTGTCGTCGGGCACAGCAACGCTCGAAACCGCGATTATGAATGTGCCCCAGGTTGTGGTTTATCAGTTAACACCCAATTGGTTGTTCAAATACCTGAAGAAGTTTTTCCTGAAGACCAGGTGGGTTTCGCTGGTGAATATTATTTTGGGGCGGGAGGCCGTTACCGAGTTGATTCAGTCGGACTTTACCCTGAAGAATGTTGTTGCCGAGTTAAATAAAATTCTGTATAACCCGGAGAATGAAAAACGGATGCTGGCCGATTATCGCGATATGATGGTCAAACTTGGAGAGCCCGGCGCATCCAAACGTGCAGCCAGTCTGATGGTGAGTAAATTGCAGACTGTAAATTCAGAAAAATAATTCAGTCAGTCAGGTATGTTCAGTCTATTTATAAAAGAAATTACCAGTTTTTTCGGATCGCTCACCGGTTACGTGGTTGTTTTTGTATTTCTGCTGGCCACCAGCCTGTTCTTGTGGGTTTTTCCGGGGAATTACAATATTCCTGAAAGCGGGTATGCATCGCTCGATGGTTTGTTTGCACTGGCGCCATGGGTTTATCTGTTTCTGGTTCCGGCCATAACGATGCGTCTGTTTGCCGAGGAAAAAAGGCTCGGCACCATGGAGGTTCTGCTTACGCGTCCGCTTACAGTTATGCAGATTGTATCCGCCAAGTTTTTGGCCGGCTTGCTGCTGGTCGTCATTTCGCTGTTGCCAACGCTCATTTATTTTTATTCGGTTTATGCACTTGGCAATCCGGCCGGCAATATTGATACCGGCGGAACATGGGGAGCCTATATCGGATTATTCTTTTTGGCGGCTATTTATGTGGCCATTGGCGTGCTTGCTTCGGCGCTGACTGATAACCAGATTTTCGCTTTTATTCTGGCGCTGTTTTTGTCTTTTCTGGCTTATCTTGGGTTCGATCTGGTTGGTGCAATGCAGCTTCCGTCATCTGTTCAGCAGCTCGTTATAAGTTTCGGAATTAACGAACATTACAATTCTGTCAGCAGGGGAGTGGTGGATTCACGCGATCTGGCTTATTTCGTTTCGGTTATCTTCCTTTTTTTGTTCCTGACAAGCCGGATCATTCATTTTCACAAAATCAACTTCAGGAAAGAAATTAAATCCGGAATCATGGTTTTGTCGGGTATTCTACTCCTGAATATGCTCTCCGGACAGTTGTTTTTTCGGCTTGATTTAACTGCCGAGAAGAGATATTCCATTACTGAAGTTTCCAAAACTACGGTTAAAAGCCTGGAGAAGCCTGTCAACATTACACTTTACCTGGATGGAGAATTGCCGGCGGGTTTCAGGAAGTTGCAAAAATCGATCATCGAAAAAATAGCCGATTACAATGCTTATTCATCGCATTTGATCAATCTGGCGGTGGTTGATCCGTATGAATTTACGGATGCCAGACGACGCGATAAACTCTTCGCCGAGCTTGCAGCAAAAGGGTTGCAGCCAACCGATATTCGGCAGAATACGGAACGGGGAACAGTTACCCGGCGTATTTTTCCGGGTGTGGTTGTTGAGTACGGCGAAAAGCAGATGTGCATCAATTTGCTGAAAAACAACCAGGATTTACACGCTGAGGTGAATCTGAATAATTCCATTGAAGGGCTGGAGTATGAATTAACTTCGGCTTTTGCTCAGTTGATGAGTGACAAAAAGCAGACTGTCGCTTTTCTGACCGGGCAGGGTGAGGCGAACGAACACGAAACTCACGATTTTGCAGAGTCGTTGTCCGAAAAATATAATGTTACCCATGTTTCGGCGCAGGAGCTGGGTGTAAAAGGTAACCAGATTGATGCACTGATCGTGGCTAATCCGGTTCAGAAATTTCAGGAGAAGGACAAGTTTTTTGTTGATCAGTATCTGATGAACGGAGGCCGCATCATGTGGTTGATTGATCCGGTGTCGGTAAGTCTGGACAGTTTGAGTACCGGCTATATGACTTTGGCTTTCCCCCGGAATCTGAATCTGGACGATCTGTTGTTTCGTTACGGGGTGCGCCTGAATGCCGATCTGGTTCAGGATGCTGAATGTTTGCTGATTGCTGTAAATACGGCGCCGGCAGGAGCTCCGGCAAAATTTACTCCAG
>JAEUSS010000603.1 GCA_016788685.1 Prolixibacteraceae bacterium
TTATTTTGCGTTGATAAATCTGCTGCTATTGTTGTGTCTGCCGGAAACCGTGAAGGAATATTGGCACAGCAGGAAAGCAGGGTATCTGAAACAGTACTGGCTTCACCCTTTTTCTCTTTTTGCTTTTGCGTTGACTGCTGATTACAGGACAGTGCAACCAGCAAAATCATTCCGGATAAAATAAGTTTTTGCATACCGATGAAAACGGATAAACCCCAAAGTTGTTCAGTCTGTAGCTCGTTTCAAAAAAAAAGGTTTCTCCGCATTGTTACGGAAAAACCCTTTCTGAGTATTGTTTTAGAAAACTAATCCAGCTTCAGGACAGCCAGGAATGCATTCTGCGGAACCTCGACGTTACCGACCTGTTTCATGCGTTTTTTACCCTTCTTTTGCTTTTCGAGCAGCTTGCGTTTACGGGTAATGTCGCCTCCGTAACATTTCGCGGTTACGTCTTTACGCACAGCTTTTACGGTTTCGCGCGAAATGATCTTGGCGCCGATAGCGGCCTGTATGGCAATGTCGAACTGCTGGCGCGGAATGAGTTCCTTCAGCTTTTCGCACATCCGTTTCCCGAAGTTATAGGCGTTGTTGAAGTGTATCAGCGTAGACAGAGCGTCAACCATTTCGCCGTTCAGGAGAATATCCAGGCGAACCAGCTTGGCCGGACGGAAATCAAGCATGTGATAATCAAATGAAGCATATCCTTTCGAAATACTCTTCAGCTTATCGTAAAAGTCGAATACAATTTCGCCGAGCGGAAGGTCGAATACCATTTCCACGCGGTCGGTGGTCAGGTAATCCTGCTTCAGGAGAGTTCCGCGTTTATCAAGGCACAAGGTCATGATCGGCCCGATATAATCGGCAGCTGTTATAATGTTTGCACGGATAAATGGTTCGTCGATATCGTCGATGGTTGTGGATGCCGGCAGCCCTGAAGGGTTATAAACGTTAACCGTTTCGCCCTTGGTGGTGTGTACGTGGTACAACACGTTGGGCACAGTGGTAATCACGTTCATATCGTATTCACGGTCGAGACGCTCCTGAATGATTTCCATGTGCAGCAAACCGAGGAAGCCGCAACGAAAGCCAAATCCCAGCGCGGCCGATGATTCGGGCTCGTACGTAAGAGAGGCATCGTTCAGCTGCAGTTTTTCCATGGCCGACCGGAGATCTTCGTAGTCCTCCGAATCGATGGGATAAACTCCGGCGAAAACCATCGGTTTAACTTCTTCAAAACCATCAATAGCGGCTTCGCAGGGCGCTTTTGAGTGCGTTACGGTATCTCCCACTTTTACTTCGCGCGCGGTTTTAATCCCGCAAATAATATATCCTACATTTCCGGCTTTCAATTCCGGACGTTCAATCATCCCGAGTTTCAGTACACCAACTTCATCAACAAGATATTCCTTGGAAGCATTCACAAACTTAACCTGGTCGCCTTTTCGGATAACGCCGTTTTCAACTTTCAAATAGGCGATAACTCCGCGAAAAGGATTAAAAACCGAGTCGAAAATCAATGCCTGAAGCTTTGAATCTTCCACACCTTTGGGTTCAGGAATATCTTTAACAATACGCTCCAGAATTTCTTCAATCCCCATACCTGTTTTTCCGCTGGCGCGAATAATATCGGTACGTTTGCAGCCGATTAAACCGATAATCTGGTCTTCAACGATTTCGGGCATCGCATTGTCGAGGTCCATTTTATTGAGGATCGGAATAATTTCCAGATCGTGTTCGATAGCCAGGTATAAGTTGGAAATGGTTTGGGCCTGAATCCCCTGTGTGGAGTCGATAATCAGCAATGCGCCTTCGCAGGCCGCAATGGAACGCGAAACTTCGTATGAAAAATCGACGTGCCCGGGAGTATCAATCAGGTTCAGTGTATATTCCTGACCATTGATGGCATACTGCATCTGAATAGCGTGACTCTTAATGGTAATTCCACGCTCCTGCTCGAGGTCCATGCTGTCGAGAACCTGAGCTTTCATCGCCCGGCTGTCAACCGTTTTGGTATATTCGAGCAGCCTGTCGGCCAGAGTACTTTTTCCGTGATCGATGTGCGCAATAATACAAAAATTACGTATGTGCTTCATTCCTAAATTTTTCTAAAAACCTTATTAATCAATTACTCCAGTCGCTATTGGCGCAAAGATATTTAAATTTTGTGAATCACAATCGGCCTGAAGTTATCAACGCTGAGAGTTTTAGAGGCTTCCGGTCCGGAGTTTGTAAAAAAACAGTCCTGTTTTCAAATTCAATCTGAATATGTCTACCTTTAGGCCTTTCAAAAAAACATAAACGCATGAAGCGGATAATATATCTGATCGGCATCCTGATAGCCGTAACTGCCTGTAAGGAAGTGTTCGAAAAACCACCACAGGCATTGCTGCAGGCTTCGTTCCTGAATTCTTCAACCAAAAAGATGCTTGAGCTGAAAGTAGCGGCAATCGGAATGGGGCAGGACAGCCTCTGGATTTCGGAAACCAGCCTGCAAAAAATTCTTCTGCCTTTATCGGCAAAAGACACCACGAGCTTCATTTTTTCGTTTGATTCGAAAATTGACACGATCACCTTTTTTCACAAAACCAAACCGACTTACGATTCGATGGATACCGGATTTTATTTCGAATTTAAACTCGACTCCATTGACTTTACCCAAAACCGCATCGATTCCATTCAAATCAGTGACAGCCTGGTAACCCAAAATTGGCATGAGAATATTAAACTTTACATTCGTCCTTTGCCTGCTGGCAGCAATTAGCTACGGACAAGCAGAACAGCAAAAAAAACTAACCCCGAAACGAACGGATAACTATATCCGGATGAAAGGAATCCGGCTTGGCATGGATGTAACCCGTCCGTTTCAGGACTTATGGACTAAAGGGAACCGATACGGCACTGAGTTTTCAGCTGACATCGAGCTATGGCCCAACCTGTTCCCGGTTTTTGAATCCGGAGTTGATGTAATGAAAATCAAGACCGACCTTGTTGATTACAAAAGTACCGGCAGCTACTCGCGCTTCGGGATGGATTACAACTTCCTTCAGGCAGAGAATAAAAACGACAAGAATATTCTGTATGCCGGGCTTCGTTACGGATTTGTTTTAGCCAAACAAGAAGTCAATCAATACCGGGTCGACTCATATTGGGGCCCCGCAACCGGGCATTTCGGAAGTCAGAATTACTTTGCCCACTGGGGCGAAATCCTGTTCGGCATTAAAGGCGAAATCCTGAACAATTTATACATGGGCTGGACGATCCGCGGAAAAGTGAAACTCAACAACAAAGAACTCGGAATGCCTCCAGCGTATTTTATCCCCGGCTACGGAAGAGCAGATAAAGGATTTAACCTCGATTTCACCTACTCCGTTTATTACAACATCCCGTGGGATTTCCGTAAATCGGCGGGTGTCGCTCCTGAAATCGAAAAATAAACGGTAGGATTCCTTCTGTTTTTCTGTTAACGGTTAAAACCTTTATTCCGGCACTCTCGTTTCATAACTTAATTTCAAAAACCAAAAAGTTATGGCTGACAGAAGAATGTTCCTAAAATCGATGGCTGGCCTGACAGCCGGATTAACCCTGTCTGGCACCGCATATGCCGGGAAAGACGAAAAAGACCGCCTGGGCGAAGTACTTCCCAAACGAAAACTTGGCAGAACCAACGAATACGTGACCATGCTGGGTACCGGGGGATTCCACATCGGCTGGACCACCGAACGAGATGCCCAGGAAGTGATTGAAGCATCGCTGGAAGGCGGAGTCCGCTTTTTTGATACGGCCGAAAGTTATGCCGACGGGACCAGCGAAACACGCTACGGCAAATACCTGACTCCCCAACACCGCGATCTCATCTTCCTGATGAGCAAGTCGACGGGAAAGGACGCCAAAACAGTCAGAGAACATCTGGAAGGAACATTAAAAAGACTCAATACCGACTACCTGGACCTGTACCAGGTTCATGCAATTTCAACTCCTGAAGACGTTGACAGCCGGATTCAGCTGGGTGTACTCGATGAGTTGCTGAAAGCGAAGGAAGAAGGTAAAATCAGATACCTCGGATTCACCGGACACCAAAACCCGTTTGCACACACCCGCATGCTGGAACGAACAGAAGGAACTGACATTTTTGATGCAGTATTGATGCCGGTGAACGTGCTGGACCAAACATACTTCAGTTTTACCCGGAATGTCATGCCCAAAGCGCTGGACCGGAATATGGGAATCCTGGCGATCAAGTCACTGGCCGACGGCCGTTTTTTTGCAAAGAAAGAACAGGGAGGAAGCTGGAGTACTGACGATCCGCTGATCCCGAATTACCTGAGTATTAAAGAAGCCATGCACTTCGTCTGGTCATTGCCTGTTTCTGTATTAATTTCAGGAAACGAAAACGCAACCTTTATGCGCGAAAAAATAGCTCTCGCCCGTTCGTTCACCAAACTGACCGACGAGCAGGTTTCGGCCTTGACAGAGAAAGTGAAGCACATTGCCCTGACCGGCAAAGTGGAATATTTCAAACAGAAACAGGTTTAGCCGGACGAAACCAAAAAATCAGAAGAACACTCGTATAAAACAAAATGACCGGCACTTGCCGGTCATTTTTGTTATTTTAAACTGACTGTAAAGCTTACTTCTTTTCAGCTTTTTTGTCGGTACAAGCTTTTGCATCTTTGCTGCTGCAGCAAGCCTTTTTGTCACTTGCTTTAGTTGTGCATTCTTTCTTTTCAGCTTTTTTATCCTGAGCAACTGTTGAAGCGCTAACAGTTGTTGCAGCCAAGCCCATAGTGAATGCTACGGCCAAAACCATTGCTAATTTTTTCATGATATCAAAATTTTTATTGGTTAATAATTAAATTCATTGCCAAACTAGACATATTTTCGTTAATCACAAAGCTTGTTAACAATTATTTAGAATTACTTTAAATAAGAGCCTCCCGAACAGAAAAAAGATCTCCCGGAGCTTCGCGTCCAGACGACCTAAACAACTCAATACAAAAACTTTGGTGCATGCTTCCCGCCAATCGGTATGATAATGCAAAACTTATTTCCCTTTAACTTCTTTAACAACTACTCCTGAAGTCTTACTTCATCGCGCCCTTAGCTTTTACCCAAAAGTCAGCAATACATATCGTGTTTACCCTTTTTAACTTTTTCGAGCAAAACAATTGCACGTTCGCGGGCAATACCTTCCATCTCGTTAATGACATCATCAATCAAATCTTCGCCAATCAGACGGGTTTCGTAGGAAGCATAATCCATCAGGTATTCCATAAAAGTTGACACCGCGTTCGGGTTACAATGATTTTTTATATCGCCTGGTTTGGCCCGATCCATAAAATCCTGTCCGGTCCGCCCCAGCCGGTAACAGCCTGTACAGAACGAAGGAATATAGCCCATTTCGGCTACATCACGAATTACCTCATCGAGCGGGCGATGGTCGCCCAGACAGAACTGGCTGCCATCGGCTTCATGCAGCGAATCGGTGTAACCTCCGGGATTGGTCCGGCTTCCGGCAGATATCTGAGACACTCCCAGCGCAAAGGTATCTCGGCGCATATGGGCTGTTTCGCGGGTCGACATGATGATACCGGTGTAAGGAACAGCCAGCCTGAGAATCGCTATGATTTTCCGGAAATCGAGATCAGAAACAGCAAACGGCGGATGTGAAGCAATATCGGAACCTGTTGCAGGCTCGAGCCGCGGAACGCTAATGGTGTGCGGACCGACACCAAAAACGCGCTCCAGTTCGCGAATATGCTGCATAATGGCAAGCAGTTCGAACCGAAAATTATACAAGCCGAAGAGGACCCCGATGCCCACATCGTCGATACCGGCTTCCATGGCCCGGTGAAGTGCTGTTACCCGGGAATCGTAATCTTTCTTTTTCCCTCCCGTGTGAACCTTCTGATAAGTTTCCCGGTGGTAAGTTTCCTGAAAAAGCTGAAACGTTCCTATTTTAGCTTCTTTCAGCAATTTGAACTCAGGCAGGTCGAGCGGTGCGATGTTAACATTCACACGCCGGATCTCGCCATTCCCGACTTTCGCTTCGTAAACTGAAGCAACAGAGTCGAGCACATACTGAAAGCCCTGCTTCGGATAAGATTCTCCCGCAACCAGCAAAACCCGTTTGTGCCCTTGCCCGACCAATATCTCGGCTTCATGTCTGATTTCGTCCTGAGACAGGGCCCGGCGAACAATCTCCTTATTTTTTGCCCTGAACGCGCAGTAACTGCATTCGTTGGCACAGAGGTTTGAAATATATAACGGGGCGAAGATTACCAGTCGTTTCCCGTAAATTTTCTCCTTGATGTGGTTGGCCTCCTCAAAAAGCTCGAAAAGCTGCATCGGATCGCTGATGTTGGTGAGTACTGCCACGTCTTCCAGATCGAGACCTTTCATTTCTTTGGCTTTGTTAAGCACAGCTCTAACTTTAGCCGGATCAGGCTTCTGATTTTCTTCCAGTATCCGGGCAATTTCGTCTTCGTTGATAAATGCTGACATGATTGTTGAGTTCTTGTAATTCAGGTCAAAGGTACGATTCATACCTCAAAAATAAATGATTAAAAATTCGAATAATGTAATATACTTGTAGCCGAATTATGAACATTACATTCCGGTCCAAATGCACGAAATCCTGCTCCGCCAAATATCAATCGTCAGTGTATCCGTTCTGAATCTGGCCATTACTTTCTGGTACTGCTGGCTCACCTACAAACAAAAGATCAAACCAGCTCTGGCCATGTGGATTTTCTTTACTGTCGCTGTCGGCATAAGCCTGACAACTTACATGAGATCAGACCATTTCAGTTTACTTGACAACATTCTGAACACCACCGACCTGGTTCTGACCATTTCGGTATCTGTTGCCATTTATCTGTTTGGCGATCATTCCTCTCGATTTAGCCGGTTCGACAAGGGCTGCCTGATTGCCGTAGTGATGATTGTCCTTTTCTGGTTTATTACTCAGAATCACGTCATAACACACTCCTTAACGCAAATCATCCTGGTGATTGCCTATTTCCCGGTCATACGCCGCCTGTGGAAAACACGGGAAAACGGCGAGTCGTTTGTTATCTGGACAGGAATGCTCCTCGCCCCTATCCTCTCATTGCTTTCGAGCAAAGGCATGCTGGCAACCGTCTATTCCGTACGGGCGATCATTTGCATTGTTATTTTACTGGTCCTTATGCTGCGTGTTGAGTTTCTGAAAGCAAAGAAAACAGTGCCTGACAAATAGCCTTTTCAGCAACCGTTCGGAGCAGAAAAACACGGAAGATCGCTGCCAACAAAGCTTTCCTCAAAATTCGCCTGTTTCGGATTTGCCTGATACCAAAATAAACCTAATTTTGTACATCACTCTCTAAAAGCCCCTGATATGACAGCTGAAAAAACCGTTGGTGAGAAAATTAAACAGATCCGTGAGATGAAAAAAGTCAGCCTCGACGAGCTGGCTGAGAGAAGTGGCATGGAGCTCGCGATTGTACAAAAAATTGAACGGGAGAAAAACGTACCGTCATTGGCTCCACTAATAAAAATCGCCCGTGCACTCGGCGTTCGCCTGGGCACTTTTCTTGACGACAGCGATTCATACGGGCCGGTCATCGTCCGCTCCGGCGAGTATCACCAAGGAGCACGGTTTACCTCGCAAACCAGCGAAGCCCGCGAACATCTCAATTTTTTCTCACTTGCATTCGATAAGGCCGGAAGAAATATGGAACCCTTTATTGTGGACATTGAACCCGGACTTCAATCAGATTATATGCTTTCGTCACACGAAGGCGAAGAATTTATATATGTGCTTGAAGGCGAAGTTGAAATCAATTACGGCAAAGAAGTATACAAACTGAGAAAAGGCGACAGTATTTACCTGGACTCCATTGTCTCGCATAACGTACACGCAGGGAGCAACAAACCTGCCAAAATACTGGCTGTTGTTTACGCACCTTTTTAGTCGTCCATCCTGAAAATCTGATTTCATGCAACTACTTGATTATACGCTTGGTGAATTACTGGAAAAGTATGCCCTTGAGTCACCGGATCGCGAATTTATGGTTTATGCCGACCGTAATTTACGGTTTACCTACTCACAATTTAACGAAAGGGTTGACCAACTGGCCAAAGGGTTACTGTACATTGGCGTCAGGTCCGGCGATAAAGTAGGAATCTGGGCAAACAATGTGCCCGACTGGCTCACCTTCATGTTTGCCACTGCCAAAATCGGGGCTGTTCTGGTTACCATCAACACCAATTACAAATCGGCTGAACTCGAATATCTTCTTCAAAATGCAGACATACACACACTTTGTATGGTCGATGGATTTCGCGACAGCGACTATGTGAACATGATTTTTGATTTGGTTCCGGAGTTAAAAAACAGCCAGCGCGGCAACCTCAAAAGCGAAAAATTTCCGGAGCTTAAAAATGTCATCTTCATCGGGCCGCAGAAGCACCGGGGCATGTTTAATACAGCCGAACTCATTTTGCTTGGCAGCCACATCGATGATATGGAGCTGGAGCTGATCAAAGAAACCATCAGCTGCCACGATGTCGTCAACATGCAATACACCTCCGGAACAACCGGATTCCCGAAAGGCGTAATGCTGACCCATCACAACATTCTGAACAACGGATATGCCGCCGGCGAATGCATGCGGTTTACACACCACGAACGCCTTTTGGTTTGCGTGCCGATGTTTCACTGTTTCGGCTGTGTTTTGGCCCTTTGCTCGGTAATTACCCACGGCAGCACCATGGTGATGGTCGAAAATTTCGATCCTTTAATGGTAATGGCTTCCATCGAAAAAGAAAAATGTACAGCCATGCATGGAGTGCCAACCATGTTTATCGCCGTGCTCAACCACCCGATGTTTAACATGTTTGATTTCAGTTCGCTGCGTACCGGAATCATGGCGGGCTCACTCTGCCCTATCGAAACAATGAACCAGGTGATGCAGAAAATGAACATGAAGGACATCATCATCGTTTACGGTTTGACTGAAACCTCGCCGGGCATGACTGCCACCCGGTCACACAATTCGCCGGAAGTGCGTGCAACTACCGTAGGTTTCGAATTCCCCAATGTCGAAGTTAAAATCGTAAACCCCGACACCGGAGAGGATTGTCCGGCAGGTGAACAGGGCGAAATTTGCTGCCGGGGTTACAACCTGATGAAAGGTTATTATAAAAATCCGGAAGCTACTGCCAAAGCTATCGACAATGACGGCTGGCTGCACTCGGGCGATCTGGCAGTAAAAACTCAGGACGGATTTTACCGGATCACCGGAAGAATTAAAGACATGATCATCCGCGGCGGAGAAAACATCTACCCGCGGGAAATTGAAAACTTCATATACAACATGCCTGAAGTGGAGGCTGTTGAAGTAGTCGGTGTTCCGAGTAAGAAATACGGAGAACAGGTCGGTGCTTTTGTCAAACTGAAAGCTGACATGCAACTGAAAGAAGAAGATGTTCAGGAATTCTGCCGGGGAAAGATTGCCCGGTATAAAATACCCAAATTCATCTTCTTTGTTTCCGAATTTCCGATGACCGCCAGTGGTAAAATCCAGAAATACAAACTTCGGGACCTGAGCCTCGAACTGCTTGCAAAAAAAGGAATTGAAGTAATTTAAGACCTGAGATAAAGGTATATTTCAGGATAATTTTTTCTTATCCTGAAATATACCGGTTCAAAATTTAAAATAGTCGCCCGTCACTATTTTCTCCAGAATTTATCCGCTTCAGGAATTTGTTTTGAGTAGCCCAGCTCCAAAGGATCAAACCGCAGCATTCCGAATAAATACCAAACCGTTGCCGCAACTGCGGGGTTGGTATCGGCCCCCGACCATAACTCTTCGCCGCCGTAGGAGGTGCCTGGATTTGATACATACGGCAATGCATATGCCCCGGCAAATCCCGGGCTAGGAATGAGGTTCTTTTCCATCTCCTGAAGATATTTTCTTGCTTTTCGTTCCTTTTTTGCCTTAGTCCAGGCCACCGCCATCTGCCCCGTCCCTTCGAACCAAACGGCATCCCGATCTTCATCAAAACAATATCCGGTAACTTGCTTTTGAGTTTTGGTTGATGTCTGTGTCGTTAAAAACCTGTTGGCCTTATTAAGTATCGCAAGCGGATAATCTTCGAAAAGGCAATATCCCCACGAGTGTAAGTCGAGCGCGTACTTATACCTGGGGTTTTCAACCCAGGCAATCAGCAACTTATCCCGTCGATCCCACCGTACGGTCTTAAAATGAGCCAGAAGCTTCTGATGAAATGCGGTATATCCCGGAATCGCATTAAAAGCATCCATATTGCCTTCTGCAATCTTCGAGATTTTTTTTCCATTGGCGTCATAACCGCCCCAAAGACCGCCATCCGAATCTTGCAACGAAAGAATCCAGTTGGTCAACGCATTTGTCAGCTTTTGATATTTCTGATTATTGGCCAAATGATGATAATTATTCAGGGCAATGAGCAACCAGGCATTATCACCCAGCCACCGATGCGGGCGGTTCTCTACCGGAACTCCGTCAATTGTCCTCATTTGGGCAAAACCACCCGGATGCTGAAAAAATTCCTCTTCTAATTTCCCTTCAAAAAAATTGAATATTTTTTCTGCTTTATCAAAATCACCATACGATATAAAAGTGAGAGCGGCCAGGGCGTTGTCATAAGTAGAGACATACCTCCCTCCCTCGCTGCTAAGAAGTAACCCATTGGTATGCTGCATATTGTCCAGCCACACATATACCGAGTCGACTTTTACTCCGGGTAACGACGATTTGCTTAAACCGTCTTTACTACAACCTGAAACAAAAAAAACAAACCCCAAAAAAGAGGCAAAAGACTTGATAACGGACCTTTTCATATTCTACAAAACAAAAAATATTTTAGAATTTTTCAATAAATGTTAAACGATTTCGTCTGATAATTGTTTTGTTTCCATAAGATGAATTTATAGTCAGTTAAGACGAAGCGAAACGTTTAATTATTGCCCTAAAATAATTAAACAATTAAATAGGTTTTCGTATATTGTGACCATCTGTTGTCAGAGTATTAAATCATTACGGGAACAGATTAAATAAAGTAAAAACCGGAAACTAATAAAAAGAAGTGCTGATGAAACGAATCATGGTGGCGGAAGATAACAAGCTGATTTTAGAAACCATTTACCACAGCCTGACCCGCGAAGGCTACGAAATAATTAAAGCTGCTGATGGGAAAGAATGCCTGCGTCTACTCGAAGACACTGATGTTGACCTGGTTATAACCGACTTATATATGCCCTGCATAAACGGACATGAAGTTATCTCGACCCTGCGCGACGAACGAAAAAAAACGACTCCGATACTTGTTCTTTCGGCGGCGGGAGCTGAAGAAAATGTTCTGAAGGCTTTTGACTTGGGAGCCGATGACTTTATGGTTAAACCCTTTAGCCTTGTGGAATTAAATGTCCGTGTACGAAAATTAATTGCAGGACGAAAATAAAGACGGAGAATCCAATCACACAATTTACCAAACAGTAATCCATGGTATCAAAAAACCCTAAGCCTGTGAAATTAAACATCTACGCTGTAAGTCTGATTTGTGCATTCAGTTTATTGTTCGCCGCCAACAGTAGCGGATCTCAATATTATGCCGATCAAACAGCAGCACCCGGAAACCCCGAAGATTTCCGCTCCGCTCCCGGGGATGCTGAAAACGTGAAACTGGCAAACGAGAGCATTGCAGTTTCACCGCATTTGCTGGCTATGGTTTCCGAAAATCAGGAGCAAATTACTGAGCGTAAAACGGAGCAGCATCCGGCATTACCTGAGCAAAACGAAGAGACATCTGAGACATTCGAAAAGCCCAAAAAAGTGATCGATGCTTTTATTCTTTGGATTTACGGCAAAAAGGAATTGCTCGAGCTGAAAAGAGACCTGATCAGCTACGCCCCGAGCTTCCCTCAATTTGCCCGTAAATACTATATCCTGCTCATCGAAAGAACATACGACCAT
>JAEUSS010000273.1 GCA_016788685.1 Prolixibacteraceae bacterium
CGTTGGTTCCGATACCACGGATGCGGATGGAGACCTGGTCTCCTGGCTGTCCTGAATTACTGGATATTACGACACCAGCGGTTTTACCCTGAAGAGCCTGTGTTACCCGCATATCAGAAGTTTTTTTCAGTTCATCGCTGCTTACTTTGCTGATTGCTCCGGTTACCAAACTTTTTTTCTGAGTTCCGTAACCAACAACAACAACTTCATCAATATCGGTTTGTTCAGGAGCTAATACTATATTAATAGTAGTGCGTCCGCTCACCTGAATTTCCTGAGTCTTCATACCCACAAAGGAGAAAACCAAGGTGGAATTTTCCGGTGTGTTTAAAGAATAACTTCCGTTTAGGTCAGTAATCATACCGGTTGTTGTTCCTTTTACAACAACGCTCACTCCGGGAATTGGTTGCCCGTCATCTGCAGATGTGACAACCCCCTTTACTTGTAGCCCTTGCGCAAATGTTACTAAAGAGCTCACCAAAATTAAAAGAGCTAAAAATGCTTTTTTCATAAGTAAATAAAGTTTTAGAAATGGTTTCTAAAGAAATTTGATTTTGTGACTCATATTAGAGGCAAAACTATTGTATTCTTTAGTGTAAAGAAAGCATAATGCTACTGCAAAAATACATCAGAGCGAAACATGGATTACATCAAAACTACATCATTTTGTTTTGTATGTAATTTGCATACAGTTGTTTGTGTTATATTAACGGAAATATAACAATACAACATTGGCTTTTGTTTTGGCGGATGCCGATGATTGGGTGATTATAAGTCAATAATCAATTTTGTAAGGTTTTGGTCGCGGTCAATATTGAGTTTTTTACGTACCCGATACCTGCATATCTCAACGCCGCGGACAGAAATATTCATCAGGGGTGCAATTTCTTTGGTGGAGATATTCATTCTCAGGTAAGCGCAAAGCCGCAGTTCTTTAGGCGTAAGATCAGGGTATTGTGTTTTTAACCGGTTTAAAAAGTCTTCATGTACTTCATCGAAGGCTGTTTCAAACACTTCCCATTGCTTTTTGTGGTCAATATCTTTGTCGATCTTAGAAATCAGTGTTGTAATTTTGTCTTTGAGTAAATCATCGGAGCTTGTTTTTCTTAATTTTTCCAGCTCGTCTTTAATCCGGAGCAGGAATTTATTCTTGCGGATCAGATTCATGGTTTGATTGGCAAGTTCTTTATCGCGATGAATCATCTCGGTTTTCAGCTTGTCGTTTTTTAAGTTGATGATTTTCTTCTCGGCAACCAACGCCTGGCGTCTGTATTCCTGTTCTTTTTGCCTGTATGAGTGCAAGTGCTTTAATCGTTCTTTTCTTTTCGATATTTCAATTCGTTTTAGTATGATCCAGATTGTCAGTAAAATAAGTCCTATGAGTATCAGGAAATAAATGAGGTATGCGTATGTCGATTTGTACCAGGGGGGCCTGACGGTGAATTCAAGACTGTCAACGGAGCTTTCGACACCCATTTGATTCCTGGATTTAACGCTAAAGATGTAATCATCGGGAGGAAGGTTCGCGTATTCATTAAATGATATGTTGCTCCATTCAGACCATTTGTTGTTATATCCGGATAGCTTAAAGCTGTATTCAATATTATCTTGATTTTCATAAGCCGGGGAGGTGTATGAAAAACGAAAAGCATTTTCCTTGAAAGGAAAGCTAAATTTCACCGGGTTAATTTCTTCGGAATTGTTCAGGCTGCTGCCGTAGTAGAATGTACTGTCGAGATAAAGTGCGGTTGCTCTGTTGATATAGGTTGAAAAGTCGGGGACGTGGTGAAAATTGGTGTGTGGAGAAAAATGAGCAAACCCATCTTCTGTTCCAAAGAACGTATGGTCGTCAGAGTAGGTGTAAATGGATTCGAATCCACTGATAAATCTGCCTGTGAGTAAGCCAAACGGAGCACTCACTTCTTTATAACTCAAGTCTTCCTGAATCCGGAACACGCCGGTTTTGGTCTTTGACATGGTCCAGGCGACATACCAGATGTTTCCGCTCTGGTCTTCTTTCAGGTACGAGATATCAACTAACGGGCTCAAGAGTTGATTGAAATAAGAAGAGTATTCGAACTTGTCGTTCTCCGGGTTGTACTGGTAAATGCCCGCATTGGATGTCACTACAATTTCACCCTTTATTTTATAGACATTCAGATTGTAGTTGGTTGGTAATCCGTCTTTTGTGGTGTAGAAGCGAAAAGAACGGATGCTGTCGATCGAATTTCCCGTTTTGATTTTATAGAGGCCCTTAAATCCATGGCTCATCCAAATGTCACCGTTTTTGTCTTCTTCAAAGATCCGGAATGATTCATCAAATCCTTTTATGTGTCCGGAATAAACCCAACTTCCGTTTTGTTTTTTATAATATGTTAGTCCGCTGTAAGTTCCCCCAATCAGGTATCCCGGGAATTTTGCGAGGGCATGGAACTTCCAGGCGCCGGGCACCTTGCTGATTAGTCTGGATCTTTCACCTTCAATTACGTAAGTGCCGTTGTTGTGCCCGCAAAGCAGTACATTGCCATGAATACCTAAATACCACACTTGTCCGTTGGTGCCTGGTATCTGCCGGAAGTTATTGTCATTTCGGTCGTTGTTCCAGTCCTTTACAAACAGTCCCTGGTTGGTTCCCAGGTAAATTTTTCCGTTGTAAATAATCGAAGTGTAGCCGGCTCCGATACCATCCGTTTGTTGCAGAAAGGTGATGGGGGAGTTGATATTTAAGTAGTCGATCCCATTGTCAAGTCCAAGCCAAAGATTTCCGTCTCTGTCGGCAAATGCTTTTAATATTGTATTGTTTTGAAGTCCTTTCTGACGATTTATGTGCTGGATGATATTTCCGTATTCATCAACAATAAAAATTCCATCCTGAATAGTGCCTATGGCAATGTAGCTGTTCCGGATAATTACCGCGCTGAATATCTGTTTCTCTTTTAAAAGGCCATTAACCGGAACACGCCATTCCTTTAATTCTTTCCCGTTGTATATAAAAATGCCTTTGTTTAGTGTGCATATCATCAGCTCGTTTCCTTTTCGGAGAGGTACAATTGACCAAATTTCTTCACCACGGATACTCTCGCAACCGTCCAGCGGTGTCAGTTTATTCGGTGTAAATTCGAGGAGTCCTTCGTTGATGTCGTTGAAGTACAGCCGGTCGTTAACCTGAAACGAGTTTTGGAAACGGGAGGGGGCTTTTAATACCGAAACGGTTGAATCGTTTTTGTATATGAAGGCCGAGTTGTACGATTGAAATACGATTTTTCCGTCAAGTTCGTTGATGTTCCAAATATCGTCAAAGTTGTGGAATTCTTCCGGAATATATTTTTTTAGTGATACAAACTCTTTTTTTCCGCCTTTTCCGGTCTTCATTCTTCCAAGTTCGTTGTAGGCCCCGACAAAAATCTGTCCGCCTGGAGTGACGTAAACCGACCTGACTATTGACGAGTTGGGCATGCGGTGCAATTGCCAGGTCATCCCGTCAAAAGAGAGCAATCCGTTGTTGTTGGCGAAATACATAAATCCTCGCTGGTCCTGAGAAATTGACCAGTTTTGTGTGCCTGCCTTATATTCCTTCCGGGGATAGTTGTGAATGTACGGGACTCCGATGCTGATAATTTCAGAAAAGACCGCGGATGATATCCCTAAAATAAACAGGAATGTATAGATTAGTTTCTTGCACATATGCTTCTCATATATCGGTTAAACTTCCGGCGCCGATTAGTTTTTTTATAACAATTTATGATGAAACCTTAAAGATACAATGATTTGGGACAGAACATGAGAAATCTGTTGTTTCGTTTATTTTTGATTTTGGAGAAAGATTCGCCGGGTTTGGGTTCGCCTTTTCAGCCCGGCACAAAAAAAGCTGAATGGGGAACCCATCCAGCTTTATGTATTTTAATCTCAGAAATTTAGTTGTTAAAACACTTGTTGTTGAAAAATTTGACCGGTTCGCTGCAATTTTCCCCGTCAACAGTCCAGGTGTTACCTGACTGCAACAACTCATCCACACAAGTGATTTTTCGTTTTTGCTGAATGGTTTCAATCTGTTTTTTCATTTCCTGATCGTAAACCGGAGCTTCAACGCTTCGGATAACACCCATGGCAACCGGAAACTCAGGAAGTGCCATGTTTATCAACTGGACTTGTAACCCCAGGTTATCTTCCGAAGGATCATGGACCAGAATGTCGTTACGGGTAACTCCGTTTTCGCCGATCTTTACAACTTTCAGTTGTCCGTTTTGCAGAATCAGACCTTTGTCTTCCTGTTCTCCGAAAATCATCGGCTGGCCTTTCCTGAGAAAGATCTGACGCTCCGACCTGAATTTTGGATCAGCAACGTAGTCGTGAATCCCGTCGTTGAAGATGACGCAGTTCTGCAGTACCTCCACCACCGAAGTTCCCTGGTGCTGAGCTGCCTCTGCCAAGACTTCCTGGGTGTGTTTGACGTTGCTGTCAACCGCACGGGCGAAGAATGTTCCGCGGGAACCCAGCACTAACTGTCCGGGAACAAATGAGTCTTCAATGGTTCCGAAAGGCGAAGTTTTGGTGATAACGCCCCGGTCGGAGGTCGGAGAGTATTGTCCTTTAGTTAATCCGTATATTTTGTTGTTGAACAGAATCAGATTCAGGTTGATGTTGCGGCGCACCAAATGAATAAAATGGTTTCCGCCAATGGCCAGCGAGTCTCCGTCTCCGGTGATCACCCACACCGTTAAGTCGGGATTGGCCGATTTAACGCCGGAAGCAATGGCGGCGGCACGTCCGTGAATTGTGTGAAACCCATAGGTACTCATGTAGTACGGAAACCGCGACGAACATCCGATGCCTGAGATTACGGCAAAATCCTTGTGCGCGATGTCTAAATCGGCCATTGTTTTTTGAACTGCATTCATTATGGCATAATCGCCACATCCGGGGCACCAACGAACTTCAACAGCACTTTTGAAATCTTTGGCAGTATAATTAAACTTTGTCATGATTAGGCCTCCAGTAAATTTTCGAAGTTTTCAACTAATTCGTGTACCGAGAAAGGCAATCCTTTCATTTTGTTCACCTGATGGTATTGGAATCCCGGCATCTTATCGCGCAGATAGCTGGCAAATTGTCCCAGGTTTAATTCGCAGACAACGATTTTCTTAAATCTGCTGAAAATTTCTGCCGTGTTCTTGGGCAGAGGTTTGATGTAATTGAAATGGGCCAGACTGACTTTTTTCCCGTTCTTTTGCATGGCACGCACCGAACTGATCATGTGTCCGTAGGTCCCTCCCCAGCCGACAACCAGTAAATCTCCTTCAGGATCGCCTATCAACTCAAGTTCCGGAATCATTTCGACAACCTTTTCAACTTTGGCGGCCCTTATCTCGCTGTTTTTCTGGTGGTTTTCCGGATCGTGGCTAACTCCGCCTGCCTCATTTTTTTCGAGCCCGCCGATACGGTGCTGGAATCCTTCCATTCCGGGGATAGCCCATTCCCGGGCAAAGGTTTCCGGATCGCGTTTATAGGCCTTGTAAGTCTGCGGGTCTTTTGCTTTTCTGGGAGTGATTGACGGTAATTCGTCCATTTTTGGAACCCGCCAGGGTTCGCTGCCATTACCCAAAAAGCCGTCGGTGAGAAGCACCACCGGAACCATACGTTCCAGGGCAATTTTTGCCGCCAGAAATGCATAGTAGAAACAATCTGACGGAGTGCTGGCAGCCAGTACTACCACCGGACTTTCGCCGTTGCGTCCGTATAAGGTTTGTAACAAGTCCGATTGTTCGGTTTTGGTGGGCAGTCCGGTTGACGGGCCTCCGCGCTGAACATTAACAACCACCAGCGGCAATTCTGCCATAACAGAAAGTCCGAGAGCTTCGGATTTCAACGCAAAGCCAGGTCCTGAAGTAGAAGTAATGGCCAGGTCGCCGGCGAAAGCAGCTCCTATGGAAGTGCAGATTCCTGCAATTTCATCTTCGGCCTGAAATGTTTTTACGCCCAGATCTTTGCGTTCGGCCAGGGCCTGCAACACATCGGTGGCCGGGGTGATGGGGTAAGAGCCCAGAAACAGTTCGAGTCCGGCTTTTTCGGCTGCGGCAATGAAGCCCCAGGCAGTAGCATTATTTCCGTTTATGTTGCGGTAGATGCCTTTTTCTATCGGAGCCGGGTGTACAATGTACTGAGGAGTCATGTGTTGCATATTCATCCCGTAGTTGTACCCATCGTGCAGTACTTTCAGGTTAGCTTCAGCAATCACAGGTTTTTTTCCGAACTTTTTCTGAATAAAACCTTCGATGTAATCGAGCGGACGATCGAACATCCAGCAGATTAAACCAAGGGCAAACATATTTTTACAACGCAAAACGCTTTTGTTGTCGAGTTCGAGTTCTTTCAGGCTTTCTTTTGTCATGCTGGTAATCGGCACGGCAATTTTTTCGAAATCCTCCAGTTTCAACTCCGCAAACGGGTCGTTGGTTTTAAATTGAGCTTTTTCAAAATTCTTTTCGCTAAAAGAATCTACATCAAAGATGATGGTTCCGCCCGGATTCATAAACGCAGCATTGGCTTTTAATGCTGCAGGATTCATTGCAACCAGTACGTGGGCCAGATCGCCGGGAGTGGTAATTTTCTTTTTACCAAACTGAACCTGAAATCCGGATACACCGCCAACGGTGCCTTGCGGGGCCCTGATTTCGGACGGGTAGTCGGGAAAGGTTGAGATGTCGTTTCCGAAAAGTGCTGAAGTGTCAGAAAACAACGTCCCGGTTAATTGCATCCCGTCACCCGAGTCTCCGGAAAACCGAATGGCAACCTCTTCGAGTTCTATTACTTTTGCGTCTTTCATGTGTTTATAATTTGTTTTTTAATAGCCACATGGAACTTGCTAGCTGAATCGTGCCCATTCCTGCGACATTTCTTCTTGTAGCTTGTTTCATTTGATATATTGTTTTGATATTGATTGTTTTCCTTATAATTTGTTAGTAATTGGTATTCAAAAGTAGGAATTTATAATTTTTCGCAAGTTTGCTTTTGTTGCTAATCCTTATTAACGGCAGCAAAAATAACCATTATTTAACAAGACTGACAGGATAAACCTAATTATTTATTTCGACTTTTTTTCTATGCAAAATTGGTTTGTTTCGCTCCATTCCAGTCTTTCTCCCAATACCTGTAAAGATGGTTATCCGGTGACAATTTCTATCTTTGCTACTTGAATTTAAACGACTTCAGAAATGGCACTTATAAAATCAGTTTTAGGGAAAACACCCGAATTTGGAGATAACTGCTTTCTGGCCGAAACGGCCACTGTGATTGGTGATGTAATCATGGGAAATGATTGCAGTATTTGGTTTGGTGCAGTCCTTCGCGGTGATGTGCATTATATTCGTCTGGGTAACAATACCAATGTTCAGGACAATGCAGTAATCCATGCGACTTATCAGAAATCGCCGACTAAT
>JAEUSS010000310.1 GCA_016788685.1 Prolixibacteraceae bacterium
TTCAAATTCAATTGATTCAACAGACCCAGACGGTCAACCCGTTCAGGATTGTTGTTTTACATCTTTCATTTTCCGGAAATTGACACTCACGGTCATTCAGATTAAACCCTTTCCGGGTTTTTATGACCTGCAAGTTCGAAGAACTTGAATGTAAATGGCCTCCGGTGAATCGTTTTCCCGATTGTCTACGGACATCTGGGTGAAAGACTGTTCAAATTCAATTGATTCAACAGACCCTGATGTTCACCTCGTTCAGGATTGTTGTTTTACATCTTTCATTTTCCGGAAATTGACACTCACGGTCATTCAGATTAAACCCTTTCCGGGTTTTTATGACGTATAAGTTCGAAGAACTTGAATGTAAATGGCCTCCGGTGAAACCGGAGGTAAATAAATAAACATGTTTTTAAGAACCCCGAAGCGGGTTCACTATAATTTCAAACAATTTCTACGCATTTGTTTCCAGAATCTCGTCCATGCTGGTCAGGACGGTGTTTAGTCCGAACAAATAGGCAACCGTCGAAATAAATAATCCGATGATCAGCGCCGACAGGACCATGAGTATTTGGGTTTCGGCCAACAATCCCAGGATAAGTCCTAAAACAGTCCCGATGGTGAGGGATAAAAACAGCAAACGGTCTAATTCCACTTCCCAAAACAGTTCAATCCGGTCAAAACCAATCTTTCTGATCCTGATTTGCCCGTTCCGTAATGCCTTTAGCGCATACGACCGGTCGTAAAACTCAATGATTCTTTTGAACACAATGGTGTCGCCGACGATCTCCGATCCGATTTTCCTCTTCCGCAAGTTCTCCTGAATCTTTATCCGGAGCAAATCCATGTAAACCTCCGGATTCCGGTGAATCTTCTTTTCTATCGTCTTCGAGTATTTCAGGATGTTCATCGATTCGTTTAGTTTTAAAGTTTTTTGCACTCCGGAAACATGAAACAAAGCCGGAAACTGTTGGTACCGATTACACATTGGCACCAACAGCATTGAACAATGCGGAGATACCTCCGAAATTCGGATGTCTTTTTCAAAAGCAGGGATGCTGCTCTTTTACTTCGGGTCCATTTTACTGATAATCTCTCTCAGCAAGTCGTTTTGTTCTTGTTTTAAGGCAACGACCTTATTCATCCACTTGAAAATCAAATAAAACAGTACGAACAGAACCGCCAGATAAACAACGGAAGAAATCAAAACGGGGATAAAAGTCATCAGGCCCATGATAGTTCTAATTTTAGGTTTTTATAAATGAAGTGTGTACTCAAATTTTCGGTTTTGATCTGGAATGTATGGTGTTAAAGCTCGGGAGAATTATTTGTTTTACAAAATAAAGATCATGAATATCTGAACCTGAAGCAACAATGTTTACCAAACAATGTCGTGTAATTTAAGATTTACCGGCAGCTGGCTTTAGTTGTTTTTATATCAAGAATATTTTTAGCTAGAATAGAAAAAGAATGAATAATTTTTGTTCTTCTTGTATATCGTGTCCATTTCATTCCTTCCAAATTATCATGAATTCTCGAAGACCACTCATCAAACTCACCATTGGCAATATCATATTTAAACTCATGAGCTAATTTGTTTCTCATTTTATTTAAATCTCTCAATGCCATAACAATGAATCTTTGCCTTGATTCTTCTTTTACATCAAGGTTTTCCAAATAAGTTACTTTTCTATGAAATGAATAATTTTTATAATCTTTTTTGTCATCAAATAGTAAGCTGTCCAATACAACTTCCAGAAGCAGATGTCCTTTTAATAAAATGAGCTCTAAATTCTTCTCAGATTCAAGATGCCCCCAAATAGCCCATTCATAAAATAGGTTTATGTTAGATTCTTCTGATTTAGCACTATTTATTGACATGTTTACTTTAAATCATTTTTCAGAAAGTTGAGTAAGAATGAGCTTTGATATTCTTCTATTGTTTCAAACCCTGGAGGTATGTAATCCCATCCTCGTTCTTCATCAGTAAAATCAAAATCTTGGATTCTGTCGGGGATAATAGGCTGAGGTGTAATTTTATTCAGATAACCTTTAAATAAATGGTTTATCTCACATTCACCAACATTACCTCTTAATTCATGCCATCTGTCATCTTCATCCATTCCTTCTTCAATATATGACGTCATTATCCAACCC
>JAEUSS010000341.1 GCA_016788685.1 Prolixibacteraceae bacterium
GGAACACAGGGAATCGCCAATGCCACCGGCGCCGACGAAATCATCACCGGGAGTTTTGTCAATGCCAAAGCAATCGTTGATTACATCCGGAGACAAAACCCGGAGCGAGTCTCGCTGGTTTGCATGGGTTACAGTTGCCAGTATCCGACCGACGAAGACACACTCCTGGCTGTTTATGTCAAAAACGAACTGGAAGGAAAGCCCAATGACTTCCAGGCGATGGTCGAGCAACTCCGGAAAGGCGACGGAGCCCGTTTCTTTGCTCCGGAAAAACAAGAATGGGCGCCGGTGGCCGATTTCGACCTGTGCCTCTCGCTCAACCGCTTCAGCTTTGTACTGAAAGTTGAACAGCAAAACGGACTGAATTACCTGAAGAAGATTGAACTTTAGCTGAAGTTTTTTCGGGATAAACGATAATTTTGAACACATTTAATTTACCGACACGGAGATGAAAACATATAATTTTGACGAGCTGATTGACCGCACCAACACCAATTGCATCAAATACGACGGGCGTCAGATGTTCTTCGGAAATGCAGATTTGCTTCCTCTTTGGGTAGCCGACATGGACTTCAGGACACCTGATTTTATTGTTGATGCTGTCAAAGAACGCGCCGGACACGAAATATTCGGGTATACTTTCCGGGCTGAGTCATACAATCAATCGATCGTCAACTGGCTCAAACGCCGCCACAACTGGGACATTAAACCCGAATGGATCTCGTTTAGCCCGGGAGTCGTTGCCGGCCTGACCCTGGCTATCGAAGCGCTGTCAAAACCCGGAGATGGCGTAATTATTCAGCCCCCGGTATATTTCCCGTTTTTTGATTCGGTAAAAAACACCGGCCGCACACTGATTGAAAATCCACTGAAACTCGAGAATGGCCGCTATCATTTTGACCTGGAAGACCTGAAGCAAAAGATTACGCCAAACACTAAACTATTACTGCTGAGCAATCCGCACAATCCGGGGGGAATGGCCTGGAACGAAAAAGAACTCACCGGACTGGCAGAGGTTTGCCTGGCGCATAAAATTGTGATTATTTCTGACGAGATTCACTCCGACCTGATTTTTGAGGGCCACAAACACACGCCTCTGGCCGGAATCTCAGACGAAATTGCACAGAACTGCGTGGTTTGTATGGCTCCCAGCAAAACCTTCAATACGGCCGGATTAACTACCTCATTCCTGATCATCCCGAACAAACGGCATTTTGCTGCCTATGAGCGGCTGATGCGAGTTCCTCACCTTCACATGGGAAACATATTCGGAACCATAGCGCTCGAAGCGGCCTACACGCACGGCGACGAATGGCTGGCCCAACTGATGCAATACCTTCAGGGCAACTACACCCTTCTGGATGAATTTTTCCGCCAAAATCTTCCGGAAGTAAAAGTTATGCGCCCCGATGCCACGTATTTAATCTGGCTCGATTTTTCGGCCTTTGGTCTCACCGATGAAGCTCTCAATCAGCAACTGATTGACGGTGGTGTCGGACTAAACCGCGGAGTACAATTCGGAAAACAAGGCAGTGGGTACATGCGCATCAACATTGGTTGTCCGCGTTCGGTTCTTCAGGAAGCACTACTCCGGATAAAAAATGTATTTCGGAAATAAGTTAAAACAGGCAACGGCGTTTCGCAAAGCTAAAATTCGCGTTTTACCCAGTCAACAATGCGATTTTCGGGCAGGTCGTTCATGCAGCGAAAGTGTTTTCGGGGACATTCGGGATAACCAAGCTTTGAGCACGGACGGCACGATAATCCTTTAACCTCAAGCATTTCGGATCCTGCGCCCGGTAAATAGGGATACATTCCCAGTTCGGGCGAGGTATTTCCCCAAACCGACAGTATCTTTTTGCGAAAAGCCGCTGCCACATGCATCAGTCCGGTATCGTTGGAAACCACCACCCGTGCGTTTTTTACCAGCGAGGCCGACTGGTTGATCCGCAATTTCCCGGTAAAATCCATTACATTCCCGGTATTCCACGACAAAATCTGAGCAGCAGCACCGCTCTCACTTTGGCCGCCAAGCAATACGAACCTGAATTGCGTCTGCGAAATTAAAGCCTTCAGCTTTTCTGCCGGTATTCTTTTAGTGGCATAGGTTCCGCCCAAAACGACGGCCACATATCCATTCCTGAAACTGCCGGGCAACAAATCCGGCCGAAATTCATCTTCTTCAGGAATAAAATAATCCAGTCCTTTGCGGTCATCCCGGATATTGAAAGCCCTGAGTGTTTGCAGATTCCGGTCGGCAACATGCGCAAGCGGCATGCCATGAAACTTCAGAAAAGTGAGCAGAAATTTGCGGATATTGAGTTTATTCAGGCTGTACGACTTTGCCTTAACTCCGCGTTTAACACGCAGGCTGCGGACATTATTTTGCAGATCAATGACAAAATCGTAATGCTCTGTTTTCAGCCTTCTGACTGTATCCCGCAGCGATTCGTCCAACAGCTGAATTTTATCGATGTACGGGCTGCCCTTCAACAAATCAGCATTTTTCCTTTTGGTCAGGAAATGTATTTCGGTGTCCGGAAGTTGCTTTTTCAGGCAACGGACAACCGGCGATGTTAACACAATATCGCCAATGGAACTGAACCGGATAATGAGAAATTTGGTTTTCAAAACAAAAGCCCTGAAGGGAATGAATCTTCAGGGCTTAAATATAATCAGTTTATCGCTTTAGCCGGCTAGACCGACTCGGCAAGCACTATTATTTTGTTGTTTTTGTTCTCGACAACTCCACCGTCAACTTCAAAAAAAATCTCTTTCCCGGATTCTTCAACGATCTTAATTTTTCCTTTTCCCAAAGTTGAAATTATGGGTGCGTGGTGGTTTAATATCTCAAAAGTACCTTTGCTCCCCGGCAATTGAACCAGGCTAACCTTTCCGGAGTAGATACTTTTATCGGGTGTTATAATTTCGAGTAACATGAGTTAATTTTAAGAAGTTTGGGGGTTAAAACATAATTCAGATCAGGCACCGGCGAGCAGTTTCTCCCCTTTGGCGATCGCCTGTTCAATGTTTCCGACCAGGTTAAACGCCGCTTCGGGATACTGGTCAACTTCGCCATCCATAATCATGTTGAACCCTTTGATGGTATCTTCAATGGAAACCAGCTGACCTTCCAAACCGGTAAATTGTTCGGCAACGAAGAACGGCTGCGAAAGGAAACGCTGCACACGGCGTGCACGGTGCACGATCAGTTTGTCATCTTCCGACAACTCATCCATCCCCAGAATGGCAATAATGTCCTGCAATTCTTTATACCGCTGCAAAATCTGGATTACGCGCTGCGCGCATTCGTAATGGTCGTCACCAACCACTTCACGAGTCAGAATCCTTGAAGTTGAGTCGAGCGGATCAACGGCCGGATAAATACCCAGCTCTGATATCTTTCGGCTCAACACGGTTGTAGCATCAAGATGCGCAAATGTAGTTGCGGGAGCCGGGTCGGTCAAGTCATCAGCCGGTACATAAACCGCCTGAACAGAAGTGATTGATCCGTTTTTAGTTGAGGTGATTCGTTCCTGCATAATACCCATTTCGGTTGCCAGAGTTGGCTGATAACCTACTGCCGACGGCATACGCCCGAGCAGGGCCGACACTTCGGAACCTGCCTGAGTAAAACGGAACACATTATCGACAAAGAAAAGGATATCGCGGCCTTTGCCTGAACTTCCGTCACCATCGCGCAGACTTTCAGCAATGGTCAATCCCGAAAGTGCAACCCGGGCGCGTGCTCCGGGCGGTTCATTCATCTGCCCGAACACGAGAGCCAGTTTCGATTTTTTTACAGCTTCCGGATCAACTTTCGAAAGGTCCCAGTTGCCTTCTTCCATCGACTTTTTAAATTCTTTGCCATAATCAACAATGTCGGCTTCAATCATTTCGCGAAGCAGGTCATTGCCTTCACGGGTACGCTCGCCAACGCCGGCAAACACCGACAATCCGCTGTGAGCCAGTGCAATATTATTTATCAATTCCTGAATAAGAACCGTTTTTCCAACACCGGCACCGCCAAACAAACCGATTTTACCCCCTTTGGCATAAGGCTCAATCAGGTCGATAACTTTAATCCCGGTGAAGAGCACTTCTGTTTCAGTCGTCAGCTCTTCGTACAAAGGCGGTTCATTATGAATACTTAGTCCGTTTTTAGGAAGCGCCTCCAATCCGTCAACCGGATTTCCAGTAACATTAAGCAAACGTCCGAGAGCGATCTGCCCATTGGGCATGGTAATCGGCTTTCCGGTAGCAATCACATCCATTCCGCGGCGAAATCCATCGGTTGAGTCCATGGCAATGGCCCGGACTGTGTTTTCACCAATGTGTTGTTCGCATTCAAGCACCAGATTTTCCATTCCTTCCCTGACGATCTCGAGAGCATCATAAATACGGGGCAGTTCGCCGCCCTCCTGATCAAAAGAAATATCGATAACCGGTCCGATTACCTGGGTTATTTTTCCAATATTCTGAGCCATATTCTTTGTTTTAAGCTAAAAGCTGAAATTATTAAAAATGAACGAGACGATAACTTTTAAACCAATAAAACTGATACATCTTCGGAAAAAATGCTCCGGACTATCAATGATCACGTTTCATAATCACCTCTGCCAACTCAAGCAACACTGACTTTACTTCCCGATCCAGATCAATTTCTTCATAAACATTCAGCGCCGACTGGTAAAAATCCCCGATGAATGATTCTGTTATTTCTTTAATATTCAGATTATTATAAATACCTGTAATTGCCTGTATTTTTTCGTCGGCGTCAAACCGGTCTTTACCAAGCCAATCCTGAATGACCTTTTGGGTATCTGTATCTGATAATTCCAGTGCCTTTAACAGAAGAAATGTTTTTTTGTTCGAGACAATATCGCCTCCGATTCTTTTCCCAAGCAAGCCTTGATCGGAAAAAACATCCAGCAGATCATCCTGAAGCTGAAAAGCGATACCTAAATTCAGTCCGAAAACATATAACAGATCTGCTGTTTTTGCCGGAGCATGGGCGGCCAATGCGCCAAGTTTAAGGCTGCAGGCGAGCAGCACGGCAGTTTTAAGCCGTATCATGTTCATGTACTCCGAGATCGAAACATCCGTCCTCGATTCAAAATCCATATCCAGTTGTTGTCCTTCGCATACCTCAAGGGCCGTCTGAGAGAACAGGCGTATCATTTGAGCTGTATCGGACGACTCGCACCTCAGCAGATAATTGTATGCCATAATTGACATCGCATCGCCCGATAAAATCGCAACATTCTCGTTGTATTTTTTGTACACCGGCAAACGATTCCGCCTGATTTCGGCTTTATCCATAATATCGTCGTGCAACAACGTAAAATTATGAAAAACTTCGATGGCCAATGCTGCCGGGATTGCATTCTCAACGGTATTACTGAATAAGTTGCAGGATAAAAGTGCCATTACCGGCCTCAATCTTTTCCCCCCCATCCCGAGTGCGTAGCCAACCGGCTCATACAGGTTTTTAGGTTCTGCCTGGCCTATCCGGCTGATCTCTTTGTCTATTTCTGCTGAAATAAACGATTGAAGCTCGTTGATTGTGTACATAGTAATTTATTCTAGCAAAGCAACTTTCATCCTTCTGAAGATCAATCATCACCTATTCAAATTTCAGGATGAAATTAAGCAAGCATGCCGATGAGAAAATAAGGATAAAGCGACTTAATTGACAAACGAAAATAGGTATTATCTGGTGATTTTAAAAACAAAAAACCTAAACGGGCGAATAAAATACTCCGGGTAAAACATGTCG
>JAEUSS010000350.1 GCA_016788685.1 Prolixibacteraceae bacterium
CGAACGAAACAGTGAGTTTATCATCGTTTATTCAGACGATATGATCGATGTAACCCGCGAAGTTTCTGTCAGAGTTGAAGATGCCACTGTTGAAAAGATTCTGGATCAAATCCTGAAAGTTTCCAATAATGGCTACGAAATCAAAGACCGTCAGATTGTTATCACCAAAAGTAAAGCATCGCCGCTGACAGAATTGATGACTCAAAAAGAACGTGTACTCAGGGGAGTTGTCAGGACTGCAGACGGCAATCCGCTTCCCGGAGCCACGGTATACGAAAAAGGAGTCAGCAACAACGGGACGATTACCGACTTTGACGGAAATTTTGCCCTAAACGTAAGCAAAGACCCTTCGGTGATCGTGTTTTCATTTATTGGTATGAGTACCATCGAGTTTGATTACGAGGGTCAATCGGCGATCAATATCGTTATGAGGGAAGATGCAATCGGACTGGAAGAAGTGGTAGCTATTGGGTACGGAACTCAGTCCAAGCGTGAAATCTCGGGTTCGGTAACCAATGTCTCGGAGAAAAACTTTAACAAAGGAGTAACCCGTACCGGGGTCGATCTGCTGAAAGGTAAAGTTGCCGGGTTGACGATAACCAACGGTAGTGGCGACGTTACAAAGGATCAGACCATCCGCTTGCGCGGTACATCGTCATTAAATGCCAGTAGCCAGCCATTTATTGTGGTCGACGGAGTTCCCGGAATGAGCCTTAACTCGGTGGCTCCTCAGGATATTGAATCCATCAGCGTGCTGAAAGATGCCTCTGCTGCAGCGATCTACGGATCCAGATCGGCCAGCGGGGTAATTCTGATCACAACAAAAAAAGGAAAAAGAGACCAGACCACCACCGAATATGACGGGTATGTTGCAGTGGACAATGTTACCAATATCCCCGAATTGCTTAATGCACAGGAGTGGCGCGATTATGCCAAAACGAACAACATCAATACATCAGGTTTGGACAAAGGCGGCAACACCGACTGGTTTAAAGAGATTATGCGGACCGGTATTACCCAGAACCATAGCCTTTCATTGTCAGGAAGTTCCAAATCGAGTAATTACAGAGCTTCAATCTCGTACCTGAATCAGGAGGGTGTGGTTAAAGACAACGTTTTGGAACGCTACAATGCCCGTATGAGTTTTAATCAAAAAGCCCTGAATGACAAACTGGACCTGACATTCACCGGAGTGATAACACAACGCAATTATACTCCGACTGACACCCGTAATTTTGTGCTGGCATATAACATGATCCCTGTTTATCCGGTGAAAAATGATGACGGAACATGGTACGACAATCAGGAATACGATCAGGGTAATCCGGTGCGGAATATCGAATACAATGAACAGGAAAATAAGAATAGCCTCTATTTCGGGAATATTAAGGCCGAACTCGACCTTTTTACCGGATTTAAGGCAAGCCTTAATGTGCTGAGAGAGCGCGAAGTGAATGACTATAGTCAATATTACAATTCGCAAACCGAACGTGGACGCAATGATATCGGATACGCCAAGCGAGAGTCATGGACGGCTGATAAGAAATTGCTTGAAACGACATTAAACTACAAGAAAGTAGTCGAAAATCACAACATGAATATTCTTGCAGGTTACTCGTACGAGGATAACTATTCTCAAAGTATGGGGGCACAGAACCGGCAGTTTGTAACCGACCTTTTCGGAGCTAATAACTTGAGCGCCGGAGAAAACCTTCGTTCGGGCGATGTTTGGTCGGGAAAGAATATGAGTAAACTTATTTCTTTCTTCGGAAGGGTGAATTACACCTTGCTCGAAAAATATGTTTTGACGGCTTCTGTCAGGCGCGACGGTTCTTCAAAATTTGGAAAGAACCATCAATGGGGTACCTTCCCGTCGGTTTCAGCTGCATGGCACATGAAAGAAGAGTCGTTCCTTCAGCATGTAAATTCGCTCGATGACCTTAAATTCAGGATTGGCTACGGTGTGTCCGGGAATCAGGACGGACTGAATCCGTATTTGTCTCTTCCGTTATATGGTAAATCCGGTCAGTATTACGATAACGGGAAATGGTACAGCGCTTACCAGTTCGACCAGAACGAAAACCCGGATCTCCGTTGGGAACAAACCTCCATGTTCAACGTTGGTTTTGATTATAGTTTCTTCGAAGGCAGACTTAGCGGAAGTATTGATTATTACGACAAAAATACCAAGGATCTTCTTTATACCTATTCGGTGCCTCAACCTCCTTACCTGAAAGGAACTATGATGGCTAATGTGGGATCAATGAATAATAAAGGTTTTGAGTTTGTGGTTACGGGTGACATTATCCGGAAAAGCGACTTCCGTTGGAATGCTTCGTTCAACATTGCCCACAACAAGAATGAAATCACCAGTCTCTCCAATGACCAGTTTACTACCAGTGCGATTAAAACGGGTTCGGCATGGATCCGCGGAGGATCAAACAATACCACGCACATTGTTGAGGAAGGCAGAGAGCTCGGAACTTTTTACGGGTGGCTGTGTAAAGGAATCGACAGTGACGGGAAGTACATCATGGACGATATGATTGATGGAAAAGCAGGCTTAACAGATGAAGATCGTACTTACATTGGTTCTGCTCAACCTAAATTTACCTACGGTCTCGCCAACGTATTGTCATATAAAAAATGGGAACTGAACTTCTTCCTGCGCGGAGTCTACGGAAATGATGTGTTAAACTTTTCAAAAATGTCATACGCAACAACACAATGGTTGCCCGGAGCGAATGTTCTGAAGGAGGCACTTACCATCGGATTGAAAGAAAGCCCGAGGTATTGCAGCTATTATATCGAGGATGGTTCGTTCCTGAGGATGGATAATGCAAGCGTGGCTTATAATTTTGATACCAAAGGGAAATATGGCATCCACAAACTAAGGGTTTATGTAACCGGACAAAACTTGTTTGTCATTACTAAGTATACAGGGCTGGATCCTGAAGTTGAAATGTCAGGTCTTGATCCGGGTATTGAAGGTCGTGAATATTATCCCAAATCAAGGACTTTCTCTGTCGGAGTAAACCTAAGCTTCTAACCTTAAAATTTAAACAACATGAAAAAAAATAGAATATTCATTTTCATTGCTGTCGTAATTGCAACTTTAGGTTTTCCTGGTTGTACAAATCTGGACGAGACAGTGTACGATAAGCTCCCGGTTGACCAGTTCGGGAAAAATTCAAAAGAGGTTAATTCATTGATAGCCCCTATTTACCGAACGCTGAAAGGAGTATTTCCTTCCAACTACTTTTACCTGAGTGAGTGTGCTTCTGATATGGCCATTACCCCGACACGCAAAGGAGGAGACTGGTGGGACGGAGGCCAATTCAAAGAATTACGTTATCATACCTGGACTCCCGGAACGAGTCTGGTGGTCAGTTCCTATAATTCTGCTGTTTCCGGAATTACTCTTTGCAATAAGATATACGCCATGATCGATGAAAATCCGGCTATCGAAAATAAGGATCAGATTATTGCCGAAATCAGGGGGGTGAGAGCTTTCTGGTACTACATCTTGCTCGATTATTACGGCAATGTGCCAATTGTAACCGACTTTAATGACAAAGAATTGCCAAAAACCAAAACCAGGGCTGAAGTTTACACTTTTGTAATGAGTGAACTCAATGCGATTAAAGATGTCGTGAGGGCTGACGTTTCATCTGCAAGTTATGGCAAAATCACTAAAGGGGTAGTTTATACGCTGCTGGCCAAAATGTACCTGAATGCATTGGTCTGGAATCCGGCAGGCGGAGCCAAATGGCAGGAATGTGTCGCGGCATGTGACGAGGTCATGAAATTGCCCTATTTGATTGAACCAAACTGGAGACAGAATTTTATCGTGAAAAATCAAAACTCTCAGGAGATTATTTTTCCGGTTGTCTTTAGCACCAGCGATGGCGGAAATTCGATAGCCCAACGTACGCTGCATTATCTGGCGGCGCCTTCTCTTGGTCTGAAAATCGGAACCTGGAATGGTGTCTGTGCAATGCCTGAGTATGTAAATGCGTATGATGTTGACGATAAGAGGCGTGCCTGGTCATTCCTGACCGGACCAATGAAAGATCCGGCTACCGGGCTGACATACGTAACAGCTCACGGACGGCCGCTGATTCATACCGTCGATGTTACCATGAAGTATGGGTTCGATGCCGACGGATGGGGGCAAACCGAACAGGAAGATGGAGCCCGCTGCTGGAAATGGGAATTTGAAAGTGGCCAGAACGGGGATGCTGAAAATGATTTCGCGATTTTCAGACTTGCCGATATATATCTGATGAAAGCCGAAGCATTGGTTCGTTCTGCCGGAGATGTGGCTGAAGCAACACGCTTGGTGAACCTGATTCGTAAGCGGGCTTTTGACGATCCGTTGAAACTCAAAACTACCGTTACACTCGATGACATTTACAAAGAACGGAGATTTGAGCTTGCCTGGGAAATTCATTCACGTCAGGATATGATCCGCTTTGGGACTTTTCTGGATGCTATCCCCGGATGGAAGACGGTTACTGCAGCGAAATGTCTTCTGTACCCCATTCCTCGTACAGCAAGGGACGCGAATCCGAACCTGACTCAAAATCCCGGCTATTGATCGGGGGTATAAAATTACAGTGATAATTTCAGTCTGTTGAACTGAATAAGGACATAAATCCAGCTATCTGATGCTGTGGTTTATTGCGAATAATCGAAGCGGCTCTCCGGAAGGGGAACCGCTTTTTGCTGAAAGAACGGTTGCGGTTGATGGTGCTGCGGATATTTTATGCTTGACGGGATGTTAAACTCTATTCAATCGATTGCATAATTTGACTTACTTGCTAATTTTGTTGCAATGATTTTCTAAACCACTAATAAACACTCAATGACTAAACACAATGAAGCTTCGCGGCGGTTGTTCTTGAAACAGGCAGCGGCCTTATCATCCCTGATGGTATTTCCTACGATTCTTACGAAAGCGATGTCGGGGGTTGACGCTCCTTTAGCCGGACTTGCCAGTGCAAACGAACGGGTTAACCTGGCTTGTGTGGGTATCGGAAACCAGGGCGGATCGGATATCAATTCGTTATATAACACCGGATTGTGTAATATCGTAGCACTTTGCGATACCGATATGGGCGCTCCGCATACATTAAAAACACTGGAGAAATTTCCGGAGGTCCCGCGTTTTCAGGACTTCAGGAAAATGTTTGATCAAATGGCCAACCAGATTGATGCCGTGTTAGTGGGTACTCCCGATCACTCGCACTTCCCGATCACCATGCTGGCCATGTCGCTGGGCAAAGCTGTGTATGTTGAAAAACCGATGGCCCGCACGTTCAACGAGGTTGAACTGATGATGAAAGCTGCCGGCAAATACAAGGTGGTGACCCAAATGGGGAATCAGGGGCATTCGGAAGCCAATTACTTCCAGTTTAAAGCCTGGACCGAAGCCGGTATCATCAAGGATGTGACTTCAATCACCGCGCACATGAATTCGGCCCGCCGCTGGCACGGATGGGATCCTAAAATCACAAAATTCCCCGCTGCCGAAACAATTCCGGAAACACTCGACTGGGATACCTGGCTGATGGCCGTTGAACATCACGACTACCATAAAGATTTTATCAACGGGCAATGGCGTTGCTGGTACGACTTCGGAATGGGCGCCCTTGGCGACTGGGGAGCACATATCATCGATACGGCCCACCAATTCCTGAACCTGGGACTGCCTTACGAAGTAAACCCGATTAAACTCGAAGGCCACAACCCGTTCTTTTTCCCGATGTCGTCGACACTTTCGTTTAAATTTCCGAAGCGGGGAAACATGCCGGCCTGCGAAATTATGTGGTACGACGGGGTAAATAATGTTCCGCAGGTGCCTGAAGGGTACGGGACTTCTGATCTTGATCCGAATATCCCGCCCACCAGCGTCGGAAAAATACAACCGGCCAAACTGAATCCGGGGAAGGAAATCTACAGCAAGGATCTGATTTTTAAAGGCGGATCGCACGGAAGTACCCTGTCGATTATTCCGGCTGAAAAGGCCAAAGACATGGAATCGAAATTGCCCGAAGTACCTAAAAGCCCGTCGAACCACTATGCCAACTTCCTGAAAGCAGTTAAAGGCGAAGAAAATGCCCGTTCGCCGTTCGAAGTTGCCGGCCCGTTGAGTCAGGTTTTCAACCTGGGAGTTTTGGCTCAGCAGCTGAATACCAAGTTGGTTTTCGATCGCGACAAGAAACAAATTACCAACAATAAGCTGGCGAATCAGCTTTTAGTCGGAGCCCCGCCGCGCAATGGTTGGGAGCAGTTCTATAAGTTGTAACAACGGCTGATTGCAGGCTCCGGAAATGATGCGCACCGTTTTCGGAAAGAAGTAAGCATCGTTTTAAAAGAGATGCTGCCCCAAAATTTCGGGCAGCATCTTTGTTTTTTAGGGGGTGTTAAACCCTGAATTGATCCGGCAATTTCGGGTGTTTATTCGAAGATGTTATTGAGTAATCCACCGCTTGATTCTTTCCGGCTGTTGGGGCCGAATGAGCTGAGTTGGGCAACCAGCTTGCGGATTGGCATCGACTGTAACCAGACTTTCCCGGTTCCGCGCAGGGTAGCCAGGAATAGTCCTTCGCCGCCAAACACCATCGAACGCAGTCCGCCGGCCTGCTGAATGTCGAAATCAATCGTTTCTTCGAAAGCCACCACGCAACCGGTGTCCACGCGCAGCACTTCGTTGTTCAGCTGGCGCTCGATGACTGTTCCTCCTGCATGGATGAAAACTTTTCCATCGCCCTGGAGTTGTTGCAGAATAAACCCTTCGCCGCCAAAAAATCCGGCACCCAGTTTCCGGTTGAAGCGCATGGAAATGCGGGTTCCCAGGGCGGCGCACAAAAAGGCATCCTTCTGAACGATCAGGGTGCCGCGGTGTGCCGGTAAACTGACCGGAATAATGGTTCCGGGATATGGTGCCGAAAAGGCAACATGTTTTTTACCCCAGCCCTGGTTCGTGAAGTGGGTGATGAACAAGGATTCGCCGGTGATAAGCCGCGATCCGGCAGAAAGAACTTTGTCGAAGAATCCGGCGCGGGGATTCGACCCGTCACCCATCTTTGATTCGAAGCTTATTCCGTCTTCCATATACAACATGGCTCCGGCTTCGGCAATGACGGTTTCTCCCGGATCCAGTTCAACTTCTACCAGTTGAACATCGTGACCCACAATTTTGTAATCAATTTCGTGTGATTGCATGAAGTGTATTTTTTTTGTTGAGTTATTCCAGTTAAATAACGGACATCAAAGTTATAGAATACAGCGAAAACCAAAGGACTTTTTCGACCAGTGTGTTGGTTTTACCGGTAAACACTCGTTCCGGTTATTTCCACGGCCATTGCACGCAGTCTTTGATTTCGGGGAAAAGCACCAGATCGGCCTTTCCTTTCATGGTAAGGGTTTTAATGTTGAGGCCCCGGAAATGAAGCAGGGCTTCATTCAGTGTTTTTCCTGAAACCGACACATCGTCAACCAACAGGATGCGTTTGTCTTGCAGCGAAGGCATTTCAGGCATGTTCAGGATAACCGGATTTTCGTACCGGGGCGTATTGTTCTCATCGCGGTAATTCAGGGTGATAATCCGAAGTTCGCAACCCAGGTGGAAAGCAACCAGGCTGGCCGGAACAATCCCTCCGGAGCCAATCCCGATAACCAGGTCGGTTTCGGGAAGCGCCATGGAACGGAGCCGGTTTGAAATTTCGGTAAACGAAACCGGAACCATTGGCTATTTTTTAAATTTCATAAGGACAATGTTCAGAATGGCCAGCAGTAAAATGCCGGGAATTGCCACTGCGGTGCTGTTTAACCACAGCGAAACGGGTTCGGCATTGCTGATAACCGACAAACCGAGCATGGTGATCAGCGAGGCCAGCAGGAATGACAGCGGAGCAGCCAGATATTGAATGCCTTTCAGGTTTTTCAGCCAGCTCAGGAGCAACACGAATGCAACCACTTCGAATCCGAGGGTGATCACCATCTCAGGAGCCGGACGGCCCATCAGCAAATAATTAAGCAGGGGTGCAAATATCCCCGCAAAAATGGCAACGTGCTTTTTGTAAATAAATGTTGCAAGCATCGGTGCAATAAAAATCGGCAACAATACAGCTCCCGAAAGGTTTCCGTTGATGTTGGGCAACAGATGTACCAATACCGGCAGAGCCATAGTGGCTGCAAGGATTACCACTGTTTGTGCAACTTGATATTTGGCTGAAAGCTGAAGAATGGCAGAATTTTTCATTTTCGTGAGTTTAAGCGGTGTCCGACAAATATACTTTTTAAATAATAAAAAGCAAAAGACGAAAAGGTCTGAATTGCAGGAGGGCTGAGCGCTTGAATATCCAATAACAGCGGATTCCAGGAGTTCTACAGCCGTTGCCTGGGTCGTTTCCCTCAACCGATTTCAATGATATTGCCTGATCTGACCGGCAGGAATCTGTAGCTTTTATAAAAGGCAGCCTGGGCCGCAAAGCCGGTGCAATGCGACGGGACAACCTGTTCGACACGCGCAGCCTTGAGCCAGTCGATGGTCGATTGGGTCACCCGATCGTCGTTCTGAAGGTGGAAGCCGCCAATTACCAGATGTACTTTTTCAATTCCGGTTACCTTCATGGCGTGCGCGGTCAGGTTGCAAATGCCGGAATGGGCGCAGCCCGAAACCACAACTAAACCTTTGCCGGTGATGATTGCCAGGCCGGAGTCGTCCGGAACAAAGTCGTTGCTGCCGTCTTCTTTCCGGAAGGCGGTTTCCTGGCTTTCAAATTCGGTTAGCCGGGGTATTTCGCCCAGAAAATATATTTGTTCCGAGAGTTTTACCGGGGAGCGGCTGGCTTGTACCTCAAAGCGCGAACGGATTTCATTTTCGCTCCATTTCATTCCCAGCTCGGTATGGTTGGAGTGGCGGTACCTTTTCAGAAATACATCCGGGTGACAAATCAGTTTCCGGCCTTGAAAAAGCATCAGTCCGCCGGTGTGGTCGTCGTGTCCGTGGCTGAGTACAATTGTTTCAATGTCCTGAAGGTCGACATTCAGGATGGCGGCGTTGTAACCGATCAGGTCAGTCGATCCGGTGTCGAACAAAACCTTTCGGTCGGCTTCAATCAGAAACGAAAGGCCATGTTCGGCGCGGCACCACCGCCCGGCAACATTATCATTCAAAACAGTCAGCTTCATTTTCATATCCGGTAATTAAAAAGAGGAAACCTGCGGCTCTATAGAATCGCAGGTTTCCGGATGTCAGTTTTGCTAGAATTCCAGTTTCAGTTGGTCAAGTTCTGAGTTAATGAAACTGATCTCTCCGGAACTTAGTTTTATCTGGGCAGCCTTTGCATTTTCGATCGACTGAGCCGCGTTGCGGGCGCCAACCAGGGCGATGGTAATGCCCGGCTGTTCAATGGTCCATCTGATAACGAGCTGACTTAAGGTTGCATCCTTGTCATTGGCCAATGGTTGAATCTTTTCGAGGAAAGCATTGATCAGCTGAATATTTTTGTCTGAATAATGAGGTAAGCCGGCGCGGGTGTCCCCGTCGGCAAACGGATGTCCCGGTTTGATCTTTCCGGAGAGCAATCCACGCTGTAAGGGGCTGTATGCAAGTACGGATTTGTTGTTATCGATCAGGTAAGGGACCAGTTCCTGCTCAATGCCGCGGTTAACCATGCTGTATGGAACCTGGTCAGAAACAAGATTGATGTATTTGGCGGCTTCTTTCATCAGCGTCAGATCGTAATTGCAAACTCCGGCATAGCGAACTTTGCCATCTTTGATTAATTGTGCTACGGCTTCCATCGTTTCCTGAACCGGAGTTGTGGGGTCGGGCCAGTGAATCTGGTATAGGTCGATGTAGTCTGTTCCGAGTCGTTTCAGGCTGGCTTCGCATTCTTTAATAATTCCGTCTTTTCCTGAATAGCGGTAAATGTCAATGGGTTTGCCTTGATTGTCCTGGCTGTGAAAGAAAAACTGGCCTTTGGTCCCGGTCCAGCTCAGGCCAAATTTGGTCAGAATCTGAACCTTGTCACGGGGAATGTCTTTGATGGCTTCACCCACAATTTCCTCGCTCAACCCTTGTCCGTATGCCGGAGCCGTATCGATTGAACTGACTCCGTAGTCGAATCCGGCCCGGATTGCTTTTACAGCTTCCGAACGTTCGGTTCCTCCCCACATCCAGCCACCTGCAGCCCAGGCGCCAAAGGTAACAACAGATACATCGAGGTCTGAGTGTCCTAATTTACGGTATTCCATAATTGATCTATTTAAAGTTTCTTATCATTCTTTACCAATGGGATCTCAATGTTAAACGTCGTGCCTTGGTTGAGTCGGGTAGTGTACCAGATCTTTCCGCCGAAATTGTCTACAATGTTTTTCACAATCGACAAACCCAGTCCCATGCCGCTGGTTTTGGTGGTAAAATTTGGTTGAAACAGGTTGTCCTGTGCCTCTTCGCTGATTCCGGTACCATTGTCGCTGATGGTGATCAGGGCTGCCGATTCATCCTTCTGAACCGTAATCCGGATTTCTCCTTTTCGTTTGGGCGGAATAGCCTGAATCCCGTTTTTAATCAGGTTCAGTAAAGCTCTTGAGAATTGTTCCTTGTCGGCAAAAACCTTCACTTCGTTGAGGTTGTTCATTTCAAGCGTAAAATGAAGGTTGGGGTTTGGTTCGAACAAGGCACACACATTCCGGAGAGCTTCAACCAGGTTGAAGGCTTCATTTTTGGCCTTCGGTATTTGTGCAAAGTTTGAGAATTCTGTAGCAATTCCCGATAGTGTATCGATTTGTTCGATGAGGTTTTGGGTAACCCGGTCGAAGAAATCATTGTAATGTTCTTTTCCTTCGGCTTTGGCCCGCTGCAGATACTGAATGTTCAGCTTCATCGGGGTGAGCGGGTTTTTAATTTCATGGGCCACTTGTTTGGCCATCTCTCGCCAGGCTGATTCCCGTTCCGACCGGGCAAGCAATTCGGCACTTTCGGCCAGCTCGTCCACTTTGTGGTTGTATTCGCGGACCAATGCCCCGATTTCATCTTCTGCCTGATAGTTAATTTGTTCGCTCTTTTTACCCAGTTGGATGCCGCGCAGCTTTTCGCGAATCAGGCTGAGCGGTTGTGTGATTCTGTTTGACAGTACGATCGCCACAATTACGCTGGCCAGGAAAAGTACCAGGTACAGGTTGATGAAGGCCACGACAAACGTCGAGATGCTTTGTTTTAACTCGTCTTCGCGGGTAAAATACGGAAGATTGAGGTATCCCAGGTAATCGCCGCTGTTATTGATGATTGGTTCATAAGCGGAGAGGTAGGATAGCTTCCCGATTTTCTCGGGTTGAAA
>JAEUSS010000639.1 GCA_016788685.1 Prolixibacteraceae bacterium
AATCAAAATTATAGCTGCCGGAAAAGTACTTCCGGAGAACAGAGCCCAAATTGCCGAATTTACCGGAGTCTCTGAACTGCATGGGAAACGTATCGTGTAGTTTTTCTGCTTATTTTATCGAAAATTCGGGTTCGGCCACAACCTCCTGAATATGTCGACTTTGGCTATCAGCCCGGAGAAATATACTTCAATGTTAATTTATTGGAATATATTCGTCTTGAAGTCGAAAAATATGGCTTGACCTGGTGCTTGTTTGTAAATAAATGCCTAAAATTGTGCCATCAAATGGACAGGTAAGTCGTTTAAAGCAAACAAGTAAAGTCATGAAAACAATTAAGCATTTTTTAGTAATCGCTCTCATTTGTGTTTTGGGTAACTATGCTTCGGCCGAAACAACTCCGAAGGGAACATACAAGGCTTTTGAAATGTCGGTTAGCGAAGGATTGAACCTTCAGGCCGCAGCTAAAGTCGGGATTAAACCGGTTTACGGAATCTTCGGAATCGGAACTCAGTTTTTATCGGAAGATTACAAATGGGCTTTTGGTTTAGGAATCGGGACGCATCTGATCAAGCAGGAAAATCACTCGATGAATCTGGAGTACATGATTTATCACGTCAATCAGAATGAAATCTGGACGAGCAACTACAACAACTTTCAGCAAATCAAGCTGCATTACAGCAAACGAATTGGCGAGAAAATCAGTATTTTCGGTGGGCCGAGCTTTAACCTGAACATTGCAGAAAATAAGGAAAGCTTTGGGCACACTTTCGAAAGTACATTTGCACCGTACGATATTTACTCGAATGTTGGAAACAACCACACTGCCAAGGGGTGGGTCGGGTTTACATTGGGTATCCGCTTTGATAAATAAGCTGTTTTTTTTGTTAATTTTAGTCTTTCTTAAAACTCAATTAATCTAATTATTCACGTCAAAAAGAAAGACAAAATGAAAAGCTCAAGTATCAGGTTTGTTGCGGTTATTCTGGTTTTATCTGTGTTTACAAATTGCGCTACAATTATTCATGGATCGAGGCAAAGTGTTTCAATTTCAAGTAATCCGTCAAAAGCAATAGTTCTCATTGATAATTTGGAGCAAGGAACAACGCCATTAACGGTGAAACTTTCCAGAAAGGATCACCACACGGTTCAGATTAATCTTGATGGATTTATGCCTTACGAAACGAAGTTAACCCGCAAAGTTGACGGTTGGTTGGCCGGAAATATTGTATTCGGAGGCTTGATCGGGCTGGCAATTGATGCAGCGACTGGTGCGATGTACAAACTTACCCCGGATCAGATTCAGGCCGAACTCCGCAGCCAGACGGCATTGGTTAAAGAAGAGAAAAACGGGATTTTCTTAACGGTGGTCCTGCAGCCCGACAGTAACTGGGAGAGAGTAGGGCAACTGGTGCGGGCAAATTAGAAAATTTCAGAATATCAGAAGAAGAGAAGCCCTGTCGGAATTTAAATTCCTGACAGGGCTTTTTTATGGCAGATATGATCTGAAAAGCTTTATGTCCAAAGGTTTTCTCCGTATGAGAATCCTTCGCGCATTGGTTCCTTAATGTAGGCATCCAGCTCGGGGTGATTGCTCACTTTCATGTTTGCAGCATCGTATTCGATGCGGGTATTAAACCGTTGGGCCAGAACTCCGGTCAGTGACATTTCCATTAATTGGGTGGCATAGTCGAAGTTTGATCCGCATTCGGTACCGTTTTTAATAGCTTCAGCCCACTCGCGCTGGGGGTTTTCGTTAAATGTACGGGGAATGGTTTGTACCGGCGGATTTTTCAGGAACTCAGTCCATTCTTCTTCTTTCATTAAAATCCGGGGATCGTTTGGCCGTCCGCCGGTCATCAGGCACTGTTTGTCGCCGACCATAATCATGCCGCTTCCGGGTAATTTTTCAAGGTTCCACTCCGGACGGTTTTCAGGTTTCAGTCCTCCTTCGTACCAGCGCATGGTTACCGGAGTTTTATTGCCGCGTGCAGGGAAGTCCCAGCGTATAACGGCCTGGTCGGAAACAAAGCCCGTATCAGGGACGGGAGATTTAAATTCAGCTTCAACCACATTGGGCATGCCCAGATCCAGCGACCAGAAAGGCGCATCCAAGGTATGGCAACACCAGTCGCCCAGTTCGCCATTCCCGAAATCGAACCAGCCACGCCATGTCTTCGGGGCATAAATACCATTGTACGGGCGGAAGGCTGCCGGCCCTAACCACAAATCCCAGTCGAAGTATTCCGGAACGGGTTGTCCGGCTGGCGGAAAACTTTCAGGTTTATTAAAGTACTTTCCGGGGCCAAAGTCGGGGCCGTCGAACCAGGCGATAACTTCAGTCACATTGCCCAGGAGCCCGGCTTCGTACCACTCTTTGATCAGCCTGATACCATTGGTTGCATGTCCCTGGTTGGCCATTTGAGTAACAACCCCGTATTTTTTTGCAGCTTTTTGCAGCGTGCGCAACTGCCAGATGTTGTGAGCCAGCGGCTTTTCGACAATCACATGTTTGCCGAGTTCCATAGCTGCCATGGCAGCCGGGAAATGCGTGTGGTCGGGAGTACAAATCATAACGGCATCAATTTCCTTATGCATTTCGTCGAACATTACCCTGAAGTCCTTGTAGCGTTTGGCATTGGGCATTGTTTGGTAGGCGTCAGCAGCCCGCTTGTCATCCACATCGCAAAGGGCGACAATATTCTCATTCCACTTCGGATCTTTTTGGTTGATCAGCTTGCTCCAGTTTGACTTCCCTTGCCCTCCGACTCCAATAACCGCAATGTTTAAACGGTTGGAAGGGGAGCAACTCATGAGGTTCGGAATAAAAAATGCACCGGCAGAAACTAGCGATGCCGATTTGAGAAAATCTCTTCTGGTAGGTTTCATGACAGATTTAGGATTTAGGTTTATAACGTCCTAAATTAGAAAATATATTTAGACGGGCTGGCGTTTTAAGCTAAAAAATACCAGAACAGAACGGTTTTTATTTTTTCTTCATAAAATGCTTCGAATCACCCCATTCGCCGTATCCGATTTCGCAGCCTGTCAGTTCTATGCGGGCTTCCAGGCAGTTTCGGCACAATTCGGCGTCTTCGTCCAGGCAGGGTTTGTCTTCGTAGAGCTGATATTCTTTCCGGTAATCACAGGGAGTGAGGTTGGGCATCAGGATGTTGGCACCGATAGTCAGCGCTTTTTCGCGGCCGGCCGGATCAATCGCTTGCAGGGCCGTTGCGGCTGCAATATTGATGTCGGGCATCAGCAAACGTAAGGCAGCAACCATTTTCAGAGCCATATCAAACCGTTGTTGTTTGGTTTTTAAATCGTTCCTGAAGGTGTAAAGGGGGGTGTCTTCGTGCTCGATGTATGGTCCCATCCCGACCATGTCCACATCCATCTGTTTGAGAAACAGCAGGTCGTTGGCCAGGTCTTCGGTGGTTTGAAACGGTAACCCGATCATCACACCGGTTCCGACCTGATAGCCGCATGATTTCAGATCTTTTAAAGCCTGAAGACGACGCCCGAAGTTATGAAAATCATTCTCCGGATGAATTTTCCGGTACAATTCAGGATTTGAGCTTTCGATGCGAAGCAGATAGCGGTGCGCTCCGCTTTCAAACCATTGGCGGTAGGTTTCAGCAGTTTGTTCGCCGCACGAAAGTGTGATCCCCAATTCGTTGTCCGATAAATTTTTGATTTTCCGGAGGAGAGCATCCACCCGTTTTACAAAAGTCGGGGAGGAGAGCTCTCCGGATTGAAGGACCACCGAGCCAAAGCGGTTTTGCCAGGCAAAGCGGCAGGCTTCCAGAATTTCGTCATCAGAAGCTTCGTAGCGTACCACTTTTTCGTTGCTTTTCCGGATTCCGCAGTAAAGGCAGTCTTTGGCGCAAATGTTGGAGAATTCAATCAGCCCGCGGAAATACACTTTGTTGCCAATGTTCTGCAACTTAACCGACTTGGCACGCTGAAAGAGTTGCTGACGGTCGTCGCCTTCAGCAGCGAGCAGGCTCAACAGGTCGTTGCGCGAAAAATCAGTTTGAAGCAATAGTTCCTGAAATGGTTTCATGGTTGGCAAAGATATAAATTTGATGACATTTTTTATTATTGTTAGAATGTACTAACTATATTTGCAGCATGGAAAAACTGGTAAATGTCATAGCAAAGCTTTCCCGCGAGATTGGCCACATGGAAGAAGCAGCCAAAGAGCAATTCAATTTTAACGAGTTAACCCTGACTCAGATGAATTACCTGGAAACCATAAGCCAGTTGGGAAATCCGAACCTGACCGAACTTGCCGCTGAACTGAATCTGACCAAGCCGACAGTTAAGGTAGCTGTTGATAAGCTGGTTGAGAAAGATTATATCTGCCGGGTGAAGTCGGATGAAGACCGGAGAAGTGCCCATCTCCATCTGACCGTCAAGGGAAAACTGATCAATCACACTCACGATTTTGCGCATAAGCAGATGGCCGAATTAATCGGGCAGAAATTGGACCAGACCGAACTTGCCCTGCTCGAAATGTTGTTGGAAAAGGTTTTCACGAAATAAAAAATTTAGCATTTTAGTTAGTATATTCTAATCAAATTAATCATGACAGTTGATCTGAAATCAGAAAAATACCGCGGGCTTACCAACGAACAGGTGCTGGAAAAGCAACGCCGCGAAGGTCTGAACGAATTGCCTTCGTCGAAACCTAAAAACTTATTTGCTATTGCCTGGGGCGTGGTCAGAGAGCCCATGTTCCTGCTGCTGGTTGCCTGCGGAACCTTGTACCTGATTCTGGGCGATGTGCAGGAAGGTTTGATGCTGCTGGGTTTCGTTTTTGTGATTATGGGCATCGAATTTTACCAGGAAAAGAAAACTGAAAAGGCGCTGGATGCCCTGAAAGACCTGGCTAGCCCGCGCGCGCTCGTGATTCGCGACGGGCTTGAAAAACGCATTGCCGGCCGCGAGGTGGTAACCGGCGACCTGGTAGTTTTACAGGAAGGCGACCGTGTGCCGGCAGATGCTACGGTTTTATACTCGGTGAACCTGATGGCCGATGAGTCGCTCCTGACGGGCGAATCGGTGTCGGTGCGCAAATCGGAGTGGAACGGAACGGATCAAAATATACATCCCGGCGGCGACGATTTGCCTTTTGTTTATTCCGGATCGATGATTGTGCAGGGAAATGGCATTGTGAAAGTGACGGCCATCGGCACCAATACCGAAATCGGGAAGATCGGGAAAGCCCTCGAATCGGTGGAGGAGGAGCCAACCAAGCTGAAAACCGAAATGGGCATTTTGGTCAAACGGCTGGCTATTATTGGTATTTCGCTCTGCGTGCTGGTCATTGTGGTCTTCACGCTTACCCGCGGCGATTTGCTGAAAGGTTTCTTGGCCGGAATTACCCTGGCCATGGCCATGTTACCCGAAGAATTTCCGGTGGTGCTGACAGTGTTTATGGCTTTGGGCGCCTGGCGGATGTCGAAAAAAAATGTGCTGACCCGCAAACCTTCGGCCGTTGAAACGTTAGGCTCGGCAACGGTTTTATGTACCGACAAAACCGGCACGCTCACTCAGAATAAAATGACTGTTACCCGCCTGTACAACGGAAACAGCTTTCATATCGTCAGCAAAACGAATCACTTTCCGGAGGAATTTCACGAGATTATTGAATACGGGATTTTGTCGAGCCAAACCAACCCCTTCGACCCGATGGAAAAAGCCATTACGAACATGGGCGAACTTTATCTTCAGGATACCGAACACATCCATACCGACTGGCAGATGGTGAAAGAGTATCCGCTCTCGAAGGATTTGCTGGCCATGTCGAGGGTTTTTTCCAACCACGAGAAACACCGGAAAACCATTGCAGCCAAAGGGGCGCCGGAAGCTATCTTTGAACTGTGCCACCTTCCGGAGGCCGAAAAAAACAACTACGCGCAGGCGGTTTCCGAAATGGCTTCGGCCGGGCTGCGGGTGCTGGGCGTGGCCAAAGCGCTGATTGCTGACAAAGATCTTCCGGAGATTCAGCACGACTTCGAATTTAAATTTATTGGCCTGATCGCTTTGTCGGATCCGATTCGCGAATCGGTGCCCGATGCCGTGCGCGAATGTTATCAGGCCGGAATACGCGTCATCATGATTACCGGCGACTACCCGGTTACCGCCATGAACATTGCCCGCGAAATCGGTTTGAAGAACCACGGGGTTTCCATCAGTGGCCCCGAACTTCAGGCCATGAGCGAGGAGGAGCTGAGCGAACGGATTAAAGATGTGAACGTGTTTGCACGTGTGGTTCCGGAGCAGAAACTCAAGATTGTGAATGCCCTGAAACGAAACCGCGAAATTGTGGCCATGACGGGCGACGGCGTGAACGACGCTCCGGCGCTGAAGGCCGCCAACATTGGCATTGCCATGGGCGAAAAGGGAACCGACGTGGCCCGCGAAGCTTCGTCGCTGGTGCTGATGGACGATAATTTTGCCTCGATTGTGGGTGCCGTAAAAATGGGACGCCGTATTTTCGATAACCTCCAGAAAGCCTTGGGTTACATTTTTGCCATTCACGTGCCCATCGCCGGCTTGTCGCTCATCCCCGTGTTTTTTGCCGACCTGCCGCTGCTGCTCTGGCCGGTGCACATTGTTTTTCTGGAACTGATTATCGACCCGGCCTGTTCCATCATTTTTGAAGCCGAAGAGGAAGAGAAGAACGTGATGAGCCGGCCGCCCAAAGCGATTGACGAACCATTTTTTGGCGCCGGAAAAATCTGGCTGAGCTGCTCGCAGGGAATCGGGATACTGGTTATTGTTTTCGCGGTTTATTTGTTGGGCCTGAAGCTGGGTTACTCCGAGCAGGAAGACCGCGCGCTGGCCTTTACCACCCTGATTGCCGCCAACATTGCCGTCATTTTATCGAACCGCTCGTGGACCCGGAACATCTTCCAGATTGTTGCAACGCCCAACAAGGCTGTCAAATGGGTGGTGGGGGGCGCCGCTTTTTTCCTGATCCTGATCCTGAATGTTCCTTTCCTGTTAACCCTGTTCCAGTTCGAAAAAATCAGCCTGACCGAAGCGCTGGTTTGCATTGTTGCCGGATTTTCGAGCATCATCTGGTTCGAATTGTACAAAGCATTCCGGGGCGCGAAAAGGCTGAAAACGATTTAAAATTTGCCTGACCATTGTTTTTAATTCCTTGCTGAACGGTCTGTCTGGCTTGGTTTATTGACCGGGTGACTCGAAGTCACCCGGTCAATATTTTTTCTTGCCGGGTTTCTTCGGATTTGTTTTCAGAAACAAACCGCTGAAACACCTGCTGCTGCCCGCCCTGTTATGTAAGTGGAATCATTTTGGGCCGTATTTTATCCTTGACTCACCCCAAGCTCGCGGACGTGGGGTGAGTCAATAAAATGATGAATTAAATGCGACATTTAGTTCATCTTCCAGTTTAGTCTGGAAGCCGTCCTGTTCCAAAAAGTGGCCTCCATGTAGGAAATAAGCCCGTCATGTTGGTCAGGAAGCCCGTCGTGTTGAAAATGAAGCCTCCATGTTAGAGAAAATGGCCGTCATGTAGGCCGGGAAGCCGTCATGTTAAAGATTTTGCTTCCCTGTCATCCCGCAGAGCTTCCCTGTCAAGTGAATTGCCTCCCTGTCACCAGCGAAGCCTTCCTGTCAAGGAAATTGCTTCCCTGTCACTCATAAAGCATCCCTGTTATGAAAAATTGTCTCCCTGTCACTCGCAGAGCTTCCCTGTCAAAGAAATTGTCTCCCTGTCACTCGTAAAGCTTCCCTGTCATATAAATTGTCTTCCTGTCACCCCGGAGAGCTTTCCTGCCGGGCAGGGAGCCTTTTTTCCGGAGAGGACGCTTTTTTCTCTGGCATGAGTCGCCTTAACCGGAAAGGGGGAGCGGGTTTTTGTCCGGACTGTTCATCCGGTTCGTTTTTCAGGAAAAATGTACGCCCGAAACGTATACCCAATGGCCGTTTTCGCGCCGGAACAACGATTTTTCGTGAATCTGCTGCAGTTTCCCGTCTTCCAGGTAGCTGGCCTTAAACTCCACGTAGCCCGTCTGGTCGCCGGCTTGTCCGGCCTGTGTCCCGACGATGGTCAGGCCAATCCAGCTGACCGACCTGGCCCATTGTTCCATGTTTTTCTTTTCCCTGACGGGCCTCGTTTTTAACGAATGGCTGCGCATGAGGTAATCGCCATCGGCCCGGGTGAAGGCTACGTAGCGCGAGCGCATCAGCTGCAGCGCGGTAAGGGCTTCCTGATTACCTGAAAGGATGGGGTCGCAGCAGGCATCAGCCGGTTGTTGCGAACCGCAGGGGCATGGGTTGGACATGATCTGTTGATTAAAGGTTTCCGAGTGCTTTTTGCAGGGGGCAATTGGCGGCGGCCGCGTTTCCTGCACGGTAGCTGGCCAGCAAAGCCACCGACTGCTGCGCCAGCGATCGGCGTACAGCACGGCGTTCGCCTTTTACGCGGGCAATTTTCAGGTTGTCGTAAGCGGTAGTCTGATGGCGCATCCAGGCAATCACCGCGTGCGAGGCGCGTTCTTCGAGCGGAATCAGCTGGGTGCGCGCCACGGTGCCGCTTCCCACCGGAATGGCATGTGCCGTAACAATCCCGGCTAGTTTTTTCTCCAGCGCCTTGTAACTGCTGTGGAAATTGAGGAACGATTCGACGGCCCGGCAGAATTCAATTTCGTACTCGCTTTGTTTTTTTTCGCGCCGTTCGGCGGCATACACCTGTTTCTTCTGGTAGCTTTCGGTCGAACGCATCAGCTGAACATCGCGCTGAGCCTGCACAACGATTGGCTCCGGCGCCCAGACACCCAGCGAAATGGTGCGTCGGCCCTTCCTGACTTCCACCTTCCAGTACATTCCTTTCGAGGTGACTTTGCGGGTAACACCCGCATCGCCTGCCGGTAAAAAGCTCCATCCTGAAGGTGGAACGAGGGTTTCTCCGTTCGGGCCGGTTAATTTGCCGGCGGGGCCGGGTTTTACGATCATGACCGGACTTTCCACCGCGTGTTTTTCCATTTATTTTGTTCTTCGGTGTTGAGGAATGTCCAGACCACAATCCGGCTGATTTTGTTTCCTTGTCCCATGGGGATGGTTTCGGCGGCAAACACTTCGGCCTGTTCCAGCGCGTGGTACACTTTTTTCAGGTTCGATTCTTTTGAAATCAGGGTGGAGAAGCAGAAACAGTTTTGAGCGAACTTCCGGCTCTGCAAAATCATGTTCCTGACGAATTTTTCCTCGCCGCCCTCGCACCACAATTCGTGGTTATGTCCGCCAAAGTTCAGCACGGGTTCCACTTTTTTGTTGAGGTGCAGATTGTGGATTTTCCGGAGCGATCCGGCCTGGGCTTCTTCGGCCGAGGCATGGAAAGGCGGGTTGCAGACCGAAAAATCGATCAGCTCGTCTTTGCGGATGATGCCGTAGAAAAAGTCTTTGGGGTTGTGCTGCAATTTGCATTCTACTTTGCCCTGCAGCATGGGGTTGGCGGCAATAATGCCGTTGGCCGAGTTGATGGCTGCCGGATCGATGTCGGAACCAACGAACGACCAGCCGTATTCCTGATGTCCGATAATCGGGTAAATGCAGCTGGCGCCCACGCCAATGTCGAAGCATTTGATGTGTGGTCCGGTCGGGATTTTTCCGTAGTTATTCCGGCACAGGAAGTCGGCCATGTGGTGGATGTAATCGGCCCTTCCCGGTATGGGCGGACACAGGTAACCTTCCGGAACATCCCAGCTGCCCAGGTTATAATGATGTTTTAAGATCGCTTTGTTGAGTGTTTTTACGGCTTCGGGATTGGCAAAGTCGATCGACTCGTCGCCGTACGGATTGGGCTTGACAAAAGGGGCCAGTTCCGGAGTGCTTTCAATTAATTGTTTAAAATCGTACCGCTCCCGGTTTTTGTTTCGCGGGTGCAGTTTGGCCTTTTCTTTCGGGTGTTCTTTTTTTACCTGACGCATGAAAATGATGTCTCTGATTGTTGAATGTGCAAATTTAGGTTTTAATTGGCAGAACAGGTGCAGGAACATAGCTATTACTCCGGTTTTATGCGGCAGGTTAGTTATTGCATCTTAAAAGCTCCATTTCAGTCTTCCGAAGGCAATTTGCCCGATGTCGCCAAATTCGGTTTCCGGATCGCCGAAAAAGAGTTGTCCGGTGAGCATAAGTTCGAGATTATTCAAAACCGAATAGGTGAGCGCCGGACCCGCATAAAATGAACCATCAGAAGGGTTTACTATTCCGGAGAAACTTCCGGAGAAAAGAGGGGTGATGGGTTTGGAAACCTGGGCAAACAGCGACCAGCGCGCCAGCGACAATTGTTTGGCCGACATGTCGGGGTTGAAAAGTATGTCCATACCGCCGGCTTTTCCGGTTTTTCCGCTGCTGTTGTACAGAACGCTTGAATGAATGTAAAAGCTGTTTTTAAAGGTGTAATCGGCCGAAACGGAAGCTGTGGTGGTACGGAATGAGAAGTCGTTTCGCGGTTCGAAATGAGTCAGTTCGCCCCGGAATCCGGCTCCGCGGATATCGCCCGCCCAGCCACCGCCAAGAATCCAGTCATTTCCGGCCTGCCCGCCGATGAACTGAAAATCGTAGTCCCACTTAGTCAGGTGGTACATGCCAGCCAGTGCGGTGCGGTCCCGGTTGCGTCCCGGTTTGTATACTAGTTCAGCCGATGAGGTGGTTCCGGAGTAATACTGAACGCGAACGGCATCGGTTCCGGGGCGCTCCTCGTAGTCGAAATCGAAGTACGAAAAGCTGTTGAAAATATCATTGGGGTTCCATACCAGGTTTACGCCCCAGTTGATGCGCTGACGGCCTGCGCGGAATTGCCATTTCCCGGCGGTGTAATCGATGTAAGCGCGGTCGATCATCGAGTGTACAAACCAACTCCGGCTTTGAGCCGAAATCCAGGATAAATCAAACAGTCCGTTATCAACGTCTGCGGTGGCCTGGTAGCCCGGGAATTTACGGACCAGATTGCCCGTCATTAACCGGTTGCGCATTTCGATGACTGTCGTAAACTCACTGCTGGTGTACCATTTCAGATTCAGGCGGTTGTGGACGATGTTGGTTGCCAGATGATTCAGGTCGGTTCCCGGAATTTGTGTTTCGGGAGTATAAAACATGTACAGTTCTTTTACATAGCCATTCAGGCTTATTTTGCTTTCCTGAGCCCAAAGGCAGAACCGGATCAGCACGAGCAGGACGACGAACGGTATGGATTTGATCATTTGAAGCATGTGTTTCAGGTCTCAGCAGGATCCGGACTTGTTATTTCGTTTTGTAATCTCCGGCATAGTCAATCACGCACATCGACTGATAGTCCGGATGGCTGCCATAGGCCACGCCGGCAAAGCGGGAGCACGGATTCAGGATGTTTTTCCGGTGTCCGCGGTCGGGCACTCCGTCGTCAATCAGCAGGAAAATCACGATCTGGCGGGCATCAAAACTTCCGTAGGTAATGTCTTCAGCGGAGCAGATGTTCCACTCTCCGTATTTTTCGATTCGCTTTTGCGGGGTCGATCCGTTTTTCCCGACATGGCCGATGCCGCCGTGTTTCTTTTGGGCGGCGGCAAGTTCGGCGGCAGCTTTGGCCAGTCCTTCTGCCGGCTTGAGGACGGGTACCGGCGAAGTTTGTTTCAGGACTTTGATACATTCAAGAAGGGGATGGACACCTTCCTGCGACATGATGGTCGTTTGCCCGGGATAGTTAAATAATTTGCCGTCGAAAGCTGTCCGGAGT
>JAEUSS010000645.1 GCA_016788685.1 Prolixibacteraceae bacterium
CAAAGGCTATTGTAAAACTTCAGGCTCTACCGGTTTGCATATTTATATTCCGATGGGAAGAAAGTATGATTACGAGCAGGTACAACAATTTATTCAATTGCTTTGTATACACATAGAAAAACAACTTCCTGAACTCACCACTACTACCAGGAATCTTTCGAAAAGAAGTAAAAAGAAAGTGTACCTCGATTTTCTGCAAAACCGAAAAGGTCAGACCATTTGTTCAGTATACAGTGTTCGCCCGAAAAAAGGCGCACCGGTATCCATGCCTTTGTTATGGACGGAGATCCGGAAAGGCTTGTCACCACTCGATTTCACGATTCACAATGCATTAAAACGAATCAGGAAAAATGCAGCAATATTCAAAGCAGTCCTGGGTAAAGGAATTTCGATGCAAAGCAGCTTAAAAAAATTATCGGCATTGGAACAATAATAAGTGTGTTGAATTAATTTCATCTTTATCTATTGATGAAAGTTTACTCACCAGTCTGATAATGCGGCGCATCCACCGGTTTAGATTGTGGCGATCCTATTTGCCGAAGGTAAATGGACAGAAATACGATACAGAAAACAGAAAGGAATTCACTTTGCCAGTTCTGAAAAGACTCAAACCAGAACCGGCTTGATCGCAGGTATTCCCATCCTGTTGCCTGCGGCTGGCCTTTCAGGATCATTTCATGATTGTTATCTTTCAGGCTACCATAAAAATGCAATGTAAACGAAGCGATGAAAAGCAGCAACAATGCGATACTAAGGGAATGTTTGTACAACGCAAGCATGATCCCTCCTTTCCTTACCGGCGACGGAGCATCAATTCTTAATGGAGAAGGACTACGGTCGGATGGATTTTCATTTTGCGGATCCTTAGATTCAGATGAACCTTTCTGAATGAGAAAAATGGTCAGCACCACGAACAAAAACATCTGCAGAAATTCGCTTTCCCAGTTTTCAAAAGTGGCTTGAATAAAATGGCCGCTTTTAAAATATGCCTGCTTACTTAAACTGGCTATTCCTTTTTCTGTCAGTTCTTCATTATGATGATGCCAACCGGTAATAAACTGTGCATATAAACTTCCTGCAAAAATCAATAAAAAGACAATTGACAGGCTATTGTCTTTAACAAACTTTTTCATTCATCGGTCTTTTATAAAACTCGTCGGGAAATATTTCACTTCCACCAATCAACCGGCTTTCTTCTTTAAACGCTGAAAATGTTTTTCCGACAACTTTTTTAAACTGTGCCGATAAATGTGCAACACTTTTATAATTCAGTTGAATGGCAATCTCGCTCAGCGTGTAGTTCTTACGCTGCCAGAGCAATATGGCCCTTCGGATTTTTTCCCGGATCAGGTACTTCTCTATCGTGATGCCCATTTGCCTGGAGAAGCATACAGACAGATAAGTATAGTCGTATTGCAAAGCTTCCTGCAAATAATCAGATAATCGGAAAACAGGCAAAGTATCCAGATAGGAAGAGATCAGTAAAAGAATTTTATTCATCAAGGAGTCTGATTGATCTGTGGAAGATTTCGACCGGACCGGTGCTACTGCTAATGTTTGATCGTACATAATCTTTGATATTGATCCTTAACTGACTTGCCAACCATTCAAGGAGAGTTTAATCAAGACCCTGGAGACACTCCGGCAAAACCGCAAATGCCTTTACAGACAACAGGATTATTAATCCATCCAGGAATAGGCAGCTTCTTCATTTTCCGCCTGCATGTTGATACTGGTTTCTGCAATATCGGTGAGCAACTGATCGGTGCGCTCCTCCTCGGTGAGAATATCATCCAACAGATCGGCTACATTATTCAACCCCATGGTAATGGCGAGTTGTACAAGACTACCGTAACTGGCAATCTCATAATGCTCGGCTTTCTGTGCTGCAATAATCAGCGCTGCATCCCTGGTCATAGAGCCTTCCGGTGTTTCTTCAATGATTTTTTCAGCCTCATTGATGATACCTTCGATGGCATCGCATTTCTTTGCTTCGGCTTTCTTACCGATCAATTCAAAAACTTTTTCGAGACGGCGCTGATGTTTTTTCGACTGATGAGCATGATCATTAAATGCTTCCTTCAGTTCCTCTGTTGTTGCAGCCGATTCCATTTTGCCCAATGCTTCGATCAGCTTCTCCTCTGTGTAGTACATGTCTTTCAACATATCGGTAAAGAACTTTTCAATGGGAGAATTACCCCTGTTCATTTTTTCGCTGCCGTTTGATGCAGATTTGTTACCGTTCTTTGTTTTTGCAGATTTAGAACGAGCTGCTTTTTTGGATGCACTTTTTTTAGTACCTGCTTTACTTGATTTGGTGACTGCCATATATCATCATTTAAATAATCTGAATAAATTACAAGAAATGTC
>JAEUSS010000486.1 GCA_016788685.1 Prolixibacteraceae bacterium
ACCATTGGCAACAGTCCGCTGGTTCGAATTAACAACCTGTATCCGGCCGGATACGAAGTTTACGTAAAACTTGAGAAGACCAATCCGGGAGGCAGTATCAAAGACCGCATAGCCCTTTCGATGGTTGAAGACGCGGAAGCCAAAGGGCTGCTGAAACCTTCGAGTGTTCTGATTGAACCAACTTCAGGAAATACTGGTATTGGCCTGGCATTGGTTGCCGCGGTAAAGAAATATAAACTGATACTGGTAATGCCTGAATCGATGAGTATTGAACGCAGAAGGATTTTAACTGCGTACGGCGCTGAACTCGTATTAACTCCCCGAGAACTGGGAATGAAAGGTGCAATTGCCAAAGCCAACGAACTGGCTGCTGAAACACCCGATTCCTGGATCCCCGCACAATTTGAAAACGAAGCTAACATTGCTGCTCACAAACAAAATACTGCCAAAGAGATACTTGCTGATTTTCCGGAAGGTTTTGATTACCTGATTACAGGTGTAGGAACTGGCGGACACCTCACTGGTGTAAGCGAAGTGCTGAAGCAAAAGTTCCCGAATTTAAAGACCTTTGCCGTTGAGCCCGAATTATCGCCGGTTATCAGTGGCGGCGCACCGGGGCCACATCCGATACAGGGAATTGGCGCCGGATTCATCCCCGCGAATTTGCACACGCAGACCATTGACGGAACAATCCAGATTTCGAAAGACGAAGCATTTGACTATGCCCGCCGTGCTGCAAAAGAAGAAGGTCTGTTTGTCGGTATCTCTTCGGGCGCATCGCTTGCTGCTGTTGCTAAGAAAATTGCTGAATTGCCTAAAGGATCAAAAATCCTCACTTTCTCTTATGACACCGGAGAGCGCTATTTGTCAATTGAAGGGTTGTTTTAATATCCGCTGACAGTCAGACGGAGGCTGGTGCTGACTTCGGAGCTACATATAAACAAAAAGGCTGGTTTCACCCAGCCTTTTTGTTTATTGTGATTTTCAAATTCTTATTCATATTTAAATACAATCTCGTCGTTGACCACGTCAACCATAACTTTGGTGCGGCTTTCCATTTTCCCTGAAAGTATCTCGCGCGATAAGTCGTTCAGCAAATACTTCTGGAGCATCCTTTTCACCGGCCTTGCTCCATGTGTAGGATCATAGCCTACGGCCGCCAGCCAGTCGATGGCCTCTTCCGACATTTCAATCGAGAACTGACCGTTCGGGATCCGTTGCAAAATCAGATTAAACTGCAATTTCACAATGTTCCGGACATCCTTCCGGGTTAGAGGGGTAAACATGATCACTTCATCAATCCGGTTCAGGAACTCAGGAGAAATCGTTTTCCGGAGCAAATCAAATAAGTCAGTCCGGGTTTGTTCTTCAATTTCTGCATGATTGCGTTCGTTCATCTGCTCAAACCGATCCTGAATCAGATGTGATCCGATGTTTGAAGTCATGATGATAATCGTATTCTTGAAATTGGCAATGCGCCCTTTGTTGTCGGTCAGCCGCCCGTCGTCGAGAACCTGAAGCAGAACATTGAAAACATCCGGATGCGCCTTTTCGATCTCATCAAAAAGAATGACCGAATAAGGTTTCCGGCGTACAGCTTCAGTCAGTTGGCCTCCTTCATCGTAACCGACATATCCGGGAGGTGAACCGATCAGCCGGGTGACTGAAAATTTTTCCTGATATTCAGACATGTCAATCCGGGTCAGCATGTTCTCATCGTCAAACAGAAACTCGGCTAAAGCCTTTGCCAGTTCAGTCTTCCCAACACCGGTAGTTCCCAAAAAGATGAACGAACCAATGGGGCGTTTTTCGTCCTGAAGCCCTGCCCTACTCCTTCTGACGGCATCAGCTACCGCGCGGATAGCTTCGTGCTGCCCGATTACCCGGTGATGAAGTTCATCTTCCAGGTGCAATAACTTTTCGCGCTCGCTTTGCAACATCCGGGCAACCGGAATACCTGTCCATCGGGATACGATTTCTGAAATATCTTCGGCATCCACCTCTTCTTTGATCAGGTGTTGCGCTTTATTGCTGGCCAGTTCGGTTTTCAGCCGTTCTATTTCAGCTTCCGACTCACGAATCTTTCCGTACCTGATTTCTGCCACACGGCCAAAATCACCGGCGCGCTCGGCCTGCTCCGCTTCCAGCTTGAGCGACTCTATTTCGCGTTTGTGTTGCTGAATGCCGTCAATCAACGATTTTTCGAGCTGCCACTGAGCCCTGAACTTTGACTGTTCCTGCTTCAGATTGGCGATTTCTTCATTCAAGACTGAAAGTTTTTTCTCATCCTTTTCACGCTTGATCGCTTCCCTTTCAATTTCGAGCTGCATAATCTTCCGGTCAATCTCATCGAGTTCCTGAGGCACCGAATCCATTTCAAGGCGTAAGCGGGCAGCCGCTTCGTCCATCAGGTCAATAGCTTTATCGGGCAGGAACCGTTCGGTAATGTATCGCTGCGAAAGCTCAACTGATGCGATGATCGCTTCATCTTTAATCCGCACCTTATGATGATTCTCGTAACGCTCTTTCAGCCCGCGCAAGATAGCTATTGCGCTCAGTGCATCTGGTTCGTCGACCGTTACAATCTGGAACCGACGTTCCAGCGCTTTGTCCTTCTCAAAATATTTCTGGTATTCATTCAGAGTTGTTGCGCCAATGGCACGTAATTCGCCGCGAGCCAGGGCCGGTTTCAGTATGTTGGCAGCATCCATTGCGCCTTCGCTTTTACCAGCTCCAACCAAGGTATGTATCTCATCAATAAAAAGGATAATCTCACCGTCGGCGTTAATCACTTCATTAACTACCGCTTTCAGGCGTTCCTCAAACTCTCCTTTATATTTGGCTCCGGCTATTAAAGCGCCCATGTCAAGCGAAAATAACTGCTTTGTTTTCAGGTTTTCAGGCACATCGCCGCGGACTATACGTTGCGCAAGGCCCTCGGCAATAGCGGTTTTCCCGGTTCCGGGCTCACCGATCAGGATCGGGTTGTTTTTGGTTCTCCGGGATAAAATCTGAAGAATGCGCCGGATTTCGTCGTCACGCCCGATCACCGGATCAAGTTTCCCTTCACGGGCCCGCTGATTCAGGTTAACGGCAAACCGGTTGAGTGAGTCAAACTTATCTTCAGCCGACTGACTATCGACTTTAGCTCCTTTCCGCAGTTCTTTAACTGCAATCTCCAGGTCTTTGGCTGT
>JAEUSS010000488.1 GCA_016788685.1 Prolixibacteraceae bacterium
AATGCAGAACTGACGTACACGCTGCCTTCAAGGCTTACCAAAGCAATTTCGGCAAGTACTGCTAAAGTTATCCTCAGCGGACAAAACCTGATTACCTGGGATAATATGAAATCTGATGATTTTGGCCCGGAAGGAGTTTACTCTTCATTTCCTGTTTACAGGGTTTATAACATCGGGGTAAGTGTCACATTCTAACGGATTGATAACTTAATCTGAAGAAATGGACGGTAAAAAAATAAAAATTAAAAACATTCAGATGAAAAAATATATAAATATCTTCTTTGCCCTCGTGCTATCGGGCTTTCTCTTTTCTTGTAATGAACAACTGGACTTACCCAGCGATGGTCGCATTACGATGGACGAAGTTTTCAGCGATCTGAACAGGACCAAAGGTTACCTCAATTCTTGCTACGGACGTTGTCCTAGTCCCTACATGGATCGTTCCTCGTTCAGCGATGAGGCTCAGGATGCAGATGATGTCACTCCCGGTTCAAGATACAGTATGTGGTACAACGGTAGTGTTACTTCATCGTCTTATCCGGCCTATTCGGTTGATGGCAGCCCCTGGGGAGGGCTTTACGAGGGAATCCGTAAATGCAACGTTTTCATCGAAAGTATGAAAACGGCAACTGTTTATGCTACCGAAGAAACAAAAGCAGGTTGGGTTGCACAGGCCCGAACTTTGCGCGCACTCTATTATTTGCAGCTGATCAAACGTTACGGAGGGGTGCCTATTTTTGACAAACCCCTGGAAATCGGGCACGATTTCTCGAAAGATAAACGTGCCACTTTCTCGGAAGTCGTGACATTTATCTTGGCCGATTGTGATGCCGCTTTGGCTGTTCCAAATACTGAAGAAGGTTTCCATTGGGCAATTTACGACAATCAGTATGGAATAATGAGCCGGGCGGTGGCTTATGCAATTAAATCGCAAGCAGTAACTTACGCAGCAAGCCCGCTCTGGTCTGATGGTACTTATACCTGGGCTATGGCAACAGCAATCAATAAAGAAGCTTTAGCACAATGTTTGGCTAACGACTACAAACTATTTGATGTGACCCCAGCCAAAACCATCGCGCAAAATGCTTATGCGCTTTATTTCTTTACCGGTTCTAATGATCAGCGGTCAGTCGATAAAGAAACGATCTATCATGGCGGAGGCCAAATGCAGGTATGGAAATATGCAGGTCTGCCAACTAATCCGGGAATGGAAAAAGCAGGCCCGTGCCCGACTCAGGAGCTTATTGATAGTTATGAAATGGCTAACGGTATGGTACCTATTACGGGCTACTCCGATGCCAGCAGGCTGAATCCGATTGTAAACAGCGCTTCAGGCTACGACCCCGCTAACCCCTACGAAGGGCGTGATCCTCGGTTTTATGCTTCAATTTACTACAACGGTGCTGTCCGTAATTTAGGTCAGGTGACTGAAGAACGTGACGACACTTATCCTTTTGAATTTACAGGAGGTACTAATCAGTTGGACGTGACCGAAGTAGCATCAGGTTCTTATGATCTGACAACTACTGGTGGTGACCCTTTTGTTATGCTTACTGCACTGACAAAAAGTTTAAGTAATCCGCCGACGGTTACCTTTTCTTTCGAATATAAAAGTTCGGATGAAATTAATCCCCAGATCTTTTTTGGACCGGCGTTATCCGAAGCTCGTTCAATTAAACCGGTTGCAGTGCCAAAAGCTACGGAATGGAGTACATACTCGATTGATATAACAAGCAATGTTAAGGCCTTTGGTTGGGGGAATCCAGGTGATAATCTTCGGTTTGACGTAGGTGTTAATCCTGGTGTGAACATGCAGATCAAAAACATCCGGATTAGGGTCAAGAGTCTTCCTCCGGGTGAGGTTGATGGAGCTTTGGTTCAGACTTATGTCGATGGAAAAGAAGGAATATCTGATCTTAACCGTAAACATACTCGCACCGGATATTACCTGCGCAAATTCAACAACTTCAAATCCGGGCAGAATAACGATGCTGACGGTGCGGTTCGTTTGTTCCGTTTGGCAGAACTTTATCTGAATTTTGCCGAATCGGCTTACCAGTCGGATGGTCCCGACGCCGTTATTACTTCAGGAAGCTTCTCGATGAGCGCCAGAGATGCGGTTAATGCAGTACGTGCAAGAGTTGGGATGCCAGCACTTCCGACAGGCATGACTAAAGAAGCGTTTGAAAAAAGATACC
>JAEUSS010000541.1 GCA_016788685.1 Prolixibacteraceae bacterium
GTTCAAAACATTATTCATTGCCGTCTGCTTTAGCTGACGGATAAAAAGCATTTTGCTTTCTGATAACCGACTTAAATAAAACGGTATAAAGCACCACCAGCAATATTCCTTTTAAGATGCTGCTGATGCTGATGCTCCACCACACTGACGAAAGGGCATTGTTCCAGAGTTCGATAAATGCCAGCGCCATCGGGATTCGCAACACCGTAAGGGCAATTCCGCTTATTGCCGGGATATTTGGTTTTCCCCAACCAAAAAATGCCCCGGTTGCCATCAGTTCCATCACCATAAAAAGCTGCGAAAAACCCAGAATAATAAGGTATTCACGACCCATTGCCACACTTTCCGGATCATTCAGGAAAATTGAAAAAAGAGGCTCTGCAAAAATGATGATGATGACCGATGTAACGGTTCCAAGGACAAAAGCAAGAAGCATACCTGAACGAAAAGCCTGCCATTGTTTCCGATAATCACCCGCACCATAGGCTATTCCTGAAATGGTTGACAACGCGGAAAGAAATCCGCCGGCTGTCATGTACGAAATGGCTTCGATCTGAATGCCCACTTTCTGCACGGCAATGGCCGTTGGTCCCCAATGGCTGATAATCCGCGCCATGAAAATGGCAACAATGGTGAACGAAACCCGTTGAAAAGTGGTACTCACTCCCATGCGCAGGATATTCTTCAGAAGTGAACTTTGAAAAGCGGTACCTGCGGGTCTCAGATTTGCCGAACCGTTCAGTTTGATGTAAAACAGCAAGGTTCCGATGGCCTGCGAAACAATAGTACCCAAAGCAGCGCCGTTAATTCCCATTCCACCTTGAAAAATCAAAAGATAATCAAGCACAATATTGATTGCCAATGCCGTTGCATTGATACGGAACGGTGATTTACTGTCGCCCGAACCAATAAAAACACTCGTAAAAAACAGATTTTGAAAGGAAAAAGGAATAGCCAATCCGACAATAAGCAGAAAGCCGGTGGCTGCCTGTTCGATCTCCGGATTATTCAATTGAATTAAGCCAATCAGTTCGTTACCGGCAAAGAACAAAAGGACATAGTAAATTAAAGCGATAACAATAACCGCCAAAATGCCGCTACGCACGTAACTTTTGGCAAGAGGAATATTACCGCTTCCGATGGAATGCGACACTTTAATACCGGCGCCAACGGTAAGTAACGACGATAATCCCCAACCGAAGTGCATGAAAAAACTGGCAGATCCGACAGCCGCAACGGCATCGCTCCCCAATCTTCCCACAAAAATCATGTTGATGAAGTTGTAAGCCATCGTCATAAACGACGAGCCGATCACCGGCAATGCCAGCAAAATCAATCGTTTCATCATCGCATCAGAATCACCTGACAGAATGCGTTTTAAGCTATTATTTTTCAAGAAAACCATTCAAAAATTTTGAGTATCGATTAAACAAGCACCAAATAGAACAAATAGACGCAACGATTTCCGCAAATATTTAATCTTTATAAAAAAATACCAATTTGTTTCGGATTAAGTAAATTAGCTGAAAATCTATCCCATGAAACGTTTGCCTGCTTTTATTCTTGTCGTGCTTCTGATCGGACTGTATTCCTGCAAGAAAGATGATCACTCGGCAAACGAACCATTCCCCGAATGGCTTCAGACGAAAATAGACGAATTGACCTCAGAGCAGAACATTTGTAAATATACTGATGTGACAATCTATGAGTATCAAGGGAAAACGTATTATGAGATATACTGTGGAATTTGGTCATGTTACCATTGCCAAATATTTGATGAGACTGGTAGTCGCCCAACCTGGGACACCGATGAGTGGAAAGCCTTCTTTGCCAATCAAAAAGTGGTGAAAGTTCTTCCGGCATGCCCTTAATCTGGAATAATGGTTTGCTTCGGCTTTCGAATGCGGAACTTATTCCACATACAATACCAGCCCTTTCAGGTATTCACCTTCCGGATGGTACATATCCACCGGATGATCGGCGGGCTGAACCAACTGATTCAGGATGCGCACTTTCCTTCCGGAGATGGCTGCCGCCGAAAATACGGCTTCGCGGAATTTATCTTTGGTGACCACCTGCGAACAACTAAACGTAAACAGGATTCCGCCCGGGGCAATCTGCTGAAAAGCTTTCAGGTTAAGGCGTTTGTAGCCTTTCAATGCTTGCGGTAATGCGCCGCGGTGTTTGGCAAAAGCGGGAGGATCGAGAATGATCAGATCGTATTTGTCTTTGTTTTGATCCATGTAATCGAAACAGTCGGCCACAAATGCTTCGTGACGGGTATCATCCGGGAAGTTCAGTTTGACGTTTCCGTTGGTTAGCTCAATGGCTTTGGCCGACGAATCGACCGAATGAACCAGCTTGGCGCCACCGCGCATGGCATAAAACGAAAAACCGCCCGAATAACAAAACATATTCAGGACACTACGTCCGTTTGAATATTCCTGAACCAACCTCCGGTTTTCGCGCTGATCGACAAAAAAACCGGTTTTCTGGCCTTCCACCCAATCCACTTTAAAGCGGTTGCCGTGTTCCTGAACTTCAAAAACTTCAGACTTACCCAACAGGTATTCATCTTTCGCTTCGAGCCCGGCTTTGAAAGGCACCGTCTTTTCACTTTTATCGTAAACGGCAACCAGCCGGTCGCCCATCACTTCTTTTAAGGCTTTGGCAATCGTGTCCCGAATCACAAACATTCCGGCCGAATGCGCCTGCATCACCGCGGTTCCGTTATAGAAATCAACAATCAGCCCGGGCAAACCATCGCCTTCGCCATGCACCAAACGGTACACGTTTGTCTGATCGTTATCAACCAGCCCCAGCTTCTTACGGACATCTAACGCCCGGTCGAGCTTACCTTTCCAGAAATTAAAATCGGGTTCAACTTTCTCGAACGAAAAAACGCGGACGGCAATGGAACCAATCTGCACATGCCCCATAGCCAGAAATTCGTTCTGATTGGAAACGACTTCCACCACATCGCCTTCTTCTACCCGGCCAATGATTTCTTTGATTGCTCCGGAAAAAATCCACGGATGGAAACGCTGCAACGATTGTTCCTTTCCGGATTTCAGAATAACCCGGCTATATTGATCTGTCATATTTATTGCTGATTGAGGGATTCGAAAATACGATGCGAGATCCAGGCATCGGTGGCAGCGTAAATCTGCTGGGCTTCAGTTAAGTCGGGAGCTTCCCAGTTGGTTACGCGCTGCGATTTGGAGATGCGGTAACCCAACACGATTGCCGATAACTTTTTCAGGCTGAAATCCTGAATGCCGTATTCTTTGACATGCTCCTGAAGTTCGATAAAGCCGCCGGGCTTAAAATTATTCAGCTTTTGCAGCCCTTTAATGTCGTCGCGGATAGCAACTCCGATCTTCTGAATTGCAGGATTTTCCAAAATACTCTTCAACCCGTTGGGTAAGCCTATTTTATTCAGGCGAAATAAAAAAGCACGATCTTCGGTGGCCAGTTGAAGCAAGGCAACTTCGTAAACCACCCCTTTTTTAAAGGCCGGTTTGGTCTCGGTATCAAAACCGAGAATCCGTTGTTTCGAAAGGTAATCAATCGATTCCAGATAGTCTTCTTTCGATTCAATCAGGGTAATGTTACCTTCAAACTGAATCAGCGGCAATTCTTCCAACTCTTCCTTATCAATACTTTCCCGGTACATGTTTATTCTCCTTCCTGATACGAAAACCGGTCGTTCAACCAATCGGGTTTCGTATTTGTATGTGTTGTTTTTTGATTTTGCTTTTGGGCCTGAACCGCGTCGTCATCCGCAGGATTCTCGCTGTAAATCAGGTTATGAACGGCCCGCATGCAGTTGACCAGCGTCTGCCCCCACAACTGCGAAAAGTTATTCTGAACTTCCGAGAGCGCCAGCAGCATCACCTCCTCGTTCAGGGTCCTGAACGACATCACCACATCTTTCATCTCCTGGTAAATGTCGGCCACATTTTCAGCAATACTCACCGTCAGAGCCGACTCGCTGAATTGCATTCCGGAGACAAAAACTTCCGGATAATCATCTCCCGCCCCCGTGTGCCGCAATACTTTTTGCTGAATCAGGTTGTAGTCCACTTCAGTCACAAATTTCTCAAGGTCTTCATCCGACTCAAATCCGAAGGCAGGCAAAAGGCTTGTTTTCAGGTATAAAAGGGGAAGCATTTTTTGCAGGCGACTCTTGAAATCCGCGGATTCCAATTCGTCCGAATGTTCCAGGAAGCTGCAAAATTCGTTGGCTACGGTAATAAATTCAATGACATTCTTTGAATAAACAAGACTATTCAATTCTTCTTCTCTCATGAAAAGCGTTCTAAAATATGCTGCAAAAGTATAAAGAATTTTTGTTCAGCGGATTTATACCCGAATTTAAGTGATGAAACTAATTCAATGTCGCATTTTTTGTTTCACTCACCCCGAAGCCCGGCCAATCGGTCTTCCCTCTTCTCGACTCGTAGAGAGCGTGCAGAATACCAAAGGTGTGATGGGGGTGAGTCATGGTTAGGTACGACATTATTCCATCCCTATTAACCCGAGTTCGACATTAAATTGATCAGATGGCAACCGGAATGCAGCCACTTATATAAGGTTAAATATACTTGTACCTGGTGTTTCTACTCAGGTTAAATTCAGAAGATAAGGTTTAAAACCTTAGTAAAAATCCAAGCCTCCGCAAAAGCAACCTTATTTACTTATTTACAGGTCATTAAGATGAGACTTATTTCGAACTCAGGTTATTCGTTAATGGCGAAGTCTAAAATAAACCGGGGCACTGGTAGTGGTTTATCATCCACCCATTGGGTTTAGTCCTGCTCCGTCCGATGTTTTTGCCACTCCATCCGGTTATCAACCCGGTACCTGATCTTTTCATTTTCGAGTAACCAGCGTACAATTTTTACGATATGCTCCGGATTTCCCTCCACCTGCGCCAGCAGTTCTTCGTAAAAACAAGGTTCGAGCAGCACCTTTTTGATCCGGTCGGTAGTAATGTCAAACTCATATTTACTCACATTCAGCTCATTCCGCTCCATGCAAACATCGCACTTCCCGCACCGCACCGACTCGGTTTCGCCAAAATACTCAAGCAGAAGCTGGCTGCGGCATTTGTGCCCCGACGAGGCGTAATGAATCACCGCGTCAATCCGTTGCATGTAATCGCGTTTGCGGTCGGTGTAGTTTTCTTTGGTAATTCTTAGCCGGTCCAGGTCAATCCGCTCTTTGGTGAAAATGATAAACGGTGTCTTTTTCTGCGGAATGTAATCAATGATTTTCTGCGTCCGGAGCCGGACCAAAAACTGGTAAACCAAATCGGGGCTCACCCCCGAACGTTTGGCCATCAGCTGTTCGTCGATGGCCACATAATTGGTAAACAACCCGGTATACGAGCGCAACAGCAGCTTGATAAAACCATCGAACCCGGCATTGGCCACCTGAAATTTATACAGATCGTCCCGATCGACCTGGAAATAAACCTTCGACGGATGATCCAGCTCATCGGTCAGCTCCAGGTAACCTTCCCGCTGCAGAATCTTCAGGCTGTTGTACACCGTGGTTATCTGGAACGAAAAACCCGAAGCAAACGAACCCATGCTAAATTCAAACGACTGGTCTTTTCCGAAGCCAACCGCCAGCTGGTAAAAATTGCAGAGCGCCTCGTAAACCCGCCTGATCACATCCGGTTCCGGAAACGATTTGTCGACATTCTTTTCGAGCCTCACCTTGTCGCTGTTGTTGTACAGCAAAACCGACCAGGCTGGCTTTCCGTCACGTCCGGCCCTTCCGGCTTCCTGGAAATAGGCTTCCACCGAATCGGGCGCTTCCAGGTGAATCACAAACCGCACATCGGCTTTATCAATCCCCATCCCGAACGCGTTGGTCGACACAATCACCCGGCATTTCCCGCTCTTCCACGCCTCCTGCCTGGCCGACCTCACATTGGCCGCCAGTCCGGCATGGTAATAATCGGCCGAAATCTGGTTTCGTTTCAGTAAATCGCTGATTTCGCGGGTCTGCTTCCGGCTTTTTACATATACAATGCCGGTTCCTTTGGCTTTTTGCACCGCCCCCACCAGGTAATTCACCTTATCCTCTTCATTTCGCACCAGGTAAACCAGGTTATTCCGGTAGTAACTGGTCCGGAGTACATTTTTGGTTTTAAACTTCAGCTGGTCCTGAATATCGTCAATCACCCGGGGCGTAGCCGTAGCGGTAACCGCCAGAACCGGAACACCGGGCAACAAATCGCGCAGTTCGGCAATTCGCAGGTACGATGGCCTGAAATCGTATCCCCACTGCGAGATGCAATGCGCCTCATCCACGGCAATCAGGTTCACATCCAGCTGCCCGATCCGCTCCCTGAACCGTTCGGTGGCAATTCGTTCGGGCGAGAGGTATAAAAATTTGTAGTTTCCCCAGGCGGCATTGTCCAGCGTAATCTTGATTTCCTGAGCACTCATTCCGGAGTAAATGGCCAAAGCCTTAATTCCGCGCTGATTCAGGTTCTCCACCTGGTCTTTCATCAGGGCAATCAGCGGAGTGATCACCAGGCAGAGCCCCGGTTTCGAAAGCGAATACACCTGGTAAGTAACCGATTTCCCCCCGCCGGTTGGCATCAGTCCAAGCGTGTCACGCCCGTGCGCCACCGATTGAATAATCTCTTCCTGCAACGGTCTGAAGGCGGTATAGCCCCAGTATTTGGTCAATATTTGTGTAAATTGGCTCAATGAATCTCAGCTGTTTTGGGATGCCTAAATTAATACAATCTGCGGAAACCTTTTAGCTCCGGTTTAAAAGCCAGGTTAAACTCCGGAAATTAGTGCCAAGCCTGAACCTTTTTCCGTCGGAAAAGAAAACCTGAAATTTAATCCGCGCCCGAATAATTTCGGTAAATAAAGTCTGCCAGACAAAACCTGGCGCTAAAGTCTCCTTCGGCGACATAGTCGAACCCAGCGAAAAAAAAACACTACCCTGAATTCGAAATAAGTCTCATTCTTAATGACCTATAAATAAGCAAATAAGGTTGTTGTTGTGAAGGCTTGGATTTCTACTAAGGTTGAAAAAACGCAGAATAAGGTTTAAAACCTTATCTTCTGAATTTAACCTCAGTAGAAACACCAGGCACAAACAGATCTAACCTTATTAACTAGCTGTATTCTAGTCATCATCTGATCAATTTAATGTCGAACTCAGGTTACTATTCAACAAATCCAAACACGTTCTGATGCCTGAACAAAAACTTTGCCCGGGGTGCGAAATTGTTCCCGACGATTTTGTAAATTTAGCTGAGTCATTTCATTCTTAACTAACCTTTCAATTTAAATTCATGTCAACAATAACTGAAACCGGTCATGCCAAAAATGTAGGTAACTTCGAAAAACTGATTGCAAACGTCACTATTTTAGGAGCTCCTTACAATCCATCCAGGTCAAGCCTGAAACTTCCGGAATTAAACGCCCTGTTAGTTGCGGCTAAAACAGCAATCCAGACGGTGAACGCCTCCGAAGCTGTATTCAAAAGCGCGGTCAGTGCCCGGAAAGTCGCCTTTGCTCAGTTTGGCAAGTTAATCACGCGGGTAAACAACGCGTTAAAAGCATCGGGCACCAACGCCCGGGTTAACGAAAGCGCAGGATCTCTGGTGCGCAAGTTGCAAGGCCGGAGAGCCACCCCTAAAATGACTGAAGAAGAGAAACAAGCTGCAGCCGAAACCGGAAATACAGTAACCGAAATCTCCTCTTCTCAGATGAGCTTCGATAACCGCATTGATAACTTCGACAAACTCATTATGCTCCTGACCTCAATTGCAGCTTATGCCCCCAACGAAGAGGATCTGACCATTGCCGCTTTAACCAACCTGCACAACGATCTGAAAGCAAAGAATACCGCTGTAATCGCCGCCCAAATACCTTTAGCCAGCGCCCGCATTGCCAGAAACAATGTCCTCTACAAAGAAAATACAGGCATGGTCGACATTTCAATCGCCGTTAAAACCTATATCAAGTCCGTATTCGGTGCACGAAGCCCCCAGTATAACATGATTAGCTCCCTGAGATTTACCATGCACAAGTAGTTTTACGTAATCAACTACCTGATTTATAAAACAACCTTTGGTAAAGTTGTAACTACCTTTGGCAAGTTTGTAACTACTATTCGTAAAGTTGTAACTATCGTTCGCAAGTTTGCAACTACCAACTAAAAACATATAATAGCCTTTGGTAAAATTGTTTTTTACATTGTACAAATTGTAACTCAGTGAAATTATATTGCAACAGCTACTGTATATTATAAAATAAGGTCTCCGTTTTTTGTAACAGGCAAGTACATCAAAGCGAATGCACCTGCCTATTGTGCAAAAGCTTGTCACGATCCTGAAATGACAAAGATGCTTGCCATTTTTCCCGTGCAGATCCATGTAACCTGTGGTTGCTTTTACGAATCGCTGCTTAACAAATTTTAAGATACATTAAAGTTTATAGGCTTGATGCTCCTAAAAATATCGGGACATTTGTACCTGTTTTTTTCGTAGTTTTGTTTTTTAACCAGAATCATAAAAATACACTACATGTCGTTTTTTGCCGATAAAGTTGTCTCCGAAGGTTTAACTTTCGACGATGTATTGTTAATACCTTCGTATTCAGAAGTTCTGCCACGCGAAGTTGAACTCACATCCTGGTTTACCCGAAACATCAGGCTGAATACACCTATTGCCACAGCAGCCATGGATACCGTAACCGACTCGCGCATGGCCATTGCCATCGCCCGCGAAGGCGGCATCGGCGTCATCCATAAAAACATGAGCATCGACGAACAGGCCAGGCAAGTGACCAGCGTAAAAAGAGCCGAGAACGGCATGATTTACGATCCGGTGACCATCTCAAAAGAAAAGAAAGTCGGCGATGCGGTCTACCTCATGAAGACTTTTAAGATTGGCGGCATCCCGGTGATCGACGAACAAGGTTGCCTGGTGGGCATCGTAACCAACCGCGACCTCCGTTTTGAAAATGACATGAACAAACTGGTCTCGGAGGTAATGACCAAAGACCACCTGGTTACCACCAACATCTCCACTTCGCTCGAACTGGCTTCAGCAATCCTCCAGCAATACAAAATCGAAAAGTTGCCGGTTGTGGATAAGAACAACAAGCTGATCGCGCTGGTTACCTACAAAGATATCACCAAGGCCAAAGACAAACCGTTGGCTTCCAAAGACGAAAAAGGCCGCCTCCGGGTTGCCGCAGCCGTCGGAATTGCCAGCGACACCATCGACCGCATCGACGAACTGGTGCGCAGCCAGGTTGATGCCATTGTAATCGATACAGCCCACGGTCACTCGATGTATGTTTTGGAC
>JAEUSS010000647.1 GCA_016788685.1 Prolixibacteraceae bacterium
ACATGCAGTAAATTATGAGATGGATGCTGTCGGATTGCACGAACTTTACAAGCAACGTTCGGTCAGCAAAATGTGGATCGAACAGGTAAAAGGCCATGTGATGGCCGGAAGTACGCTGACCGATAACTTTTGGGCAAACGACATCCTCTGGCAACTGAATGTGTTGTCCTACAACCTATCGGTGATGATGCGCCAAAAGAAAAGCAAGTTTTAAAAACAGTAACACCGGACATTTATTGATTGGTTTATTTGCGGTCTCTGCTAAAATAACCAGTAGCGGGCACTCAATAGAATTGAAAATGTATGAACACCATTTTTATAAAGCCGACTGGGAAGAGCTTGACCAGCTCATCGAAGCGGCATAAGAACAGAAAGGAGGAAAATATGGATACCAGCACGGAAGTGTATGGGCGAGGTGCGTTCACATAGCACAACTGCCAGCTAAAAGGGGGCATGCTCCCTGCATGGGCAAAGAAAAACAGACGGTACAAACCGCGGAGTTAAACTAATTTGGCCGCAATTAACCAATGCTTGCCCATTTACCGGATTATCTCCGGAACAAAAAATCAAATTAGATATTTAAGACAAACTCTAGACACATGAAAAAACTTATCTATTTACTTGCACTTTCAATGATTTCCATTGCCTCCATGGGCGAGAGAATTAATTTTTCAGGCACCTGGAAGCTGAACAACGAAAAAAGTATCTTATCCGATCAGGTCAGTCTGGCTCCCAATCAGATTATTGTAACTCAAACCTCCGATATGTTGGTGGTTGAAAAACGTGGAAGTTTCCAGGGACAGGAATATGTGACCATTGACAAAATTAGTCTTGATGGAAAGGAATGTGTTAATGGTGGTTTTATGGGCGGTGAAAAAAAATCAACGGCAGTTTGGGCGAAAGATGGAAAATCGCTGACCATTTCAAGTAAATTACCAACACAAGACAAAGGCGAAGCCACAATGGTTGAAGTTTTCCTGATGGAAGAATCTAACCTGAAAGTGAAGCTCAATGCGTCATCGTCGATGGGCGAAATGGCAGAGATCTATTTGCTCGACAAACAATAAACCAGCCGATAAAAAAAGTTGAGAATTTCTGCAATCTGCCCCTACCCTTGCCATGGGGCGGTTACAGAGCGCCCTGTTTTTAGAAAACCTCAGACTGAACGAAGATCACGTCCGACTGGCCCGGATTGGCCGCAATTGACCAATGTTTGCCCACAAACCGGAGTATATCCGGTCAAAATAAAATTAGATATTTAAGTTAAACAAAAAATTATAAAGTTCGGAATACAGATGTTGTTCCTGCTCCTTGTACCGGAGATAAAAACCCCCGGTACCCGGGCAGGAAAACTTCAAACTTTTTTGTATTGTTATTATTTGTAATGAATAGGAGATAAGGGATTAAAAATACCGGTGATGTATGGGAAATCTCTTTACATGTAGTAAAGTTCTTTTCTGTAAGGGATACAAAACATTTATGGAATTAAAAAAGATACGAAGCAATGCTTCGGTGATTGAAGCAACGCTTGAAGCCGAAGGCATTATGCCAATTGACGAATTACAAGATCTTACCAACATAGACAAGAAAGAAGTGTTGGTCGCTTTGGACTGGCTGAGCGAGAAAAAGCGTGTACAGCTCTTTCCAACCGGGAAAGTGATAAGTGTGATGCTTGTCTTTTAACAACTAAGTTCAGTCGGAAAAAAATGATCAGAAGCAAAATAATTGAAACAGAAATGATATAGGCGTACCGATGGTCGATTTTCAGCTTTG
>JAEUSS010000598.1 GCA_016788685.1 Prolixibacteraceae bacterium
GGACATCGGAAATATTGGCAGAACTGATTGTTTCGGATAACTTGCCTTTTTTTCCGCTGATCGGGACCTCTCGGATGGTTTTGTAGATGGGCTTGATCTTGTCGTTGATGTACCTGTTCAGGATAAATAGGACAAGGAAATAGGAGACTGCGCAAAACGATGTAACAAAGAGGATTGAGAATACGGGTGCAAAATCTTTTTTCGATTCGATCAGGAAAAACCCGAAGTTGGAAATCAATAATAAAACCGTAATGTATAATGACAGACGTTTCGCTGAGTATGTTTTCATAGTCAAATTTGTTTCGTGTGAACCGATGCAAAATTAATTGATTTTATGAAGCATACCATTTTTACTTATTCTGACTTTTGTTTTGCCGGGCATAAAAAAATCCGGATCGGTGATGATCCGGATTTGGTATCGATAACTTATGATGTATTAAATGCCGAAGGCTTCTTTTATCCGGTCAACGTAATCGAGCTTTTCCCAGGTAAACAGTTCTACTTCAGTTTCAATCCGTCCATTGTAGGGAGATTCGAAGACTTTGGTCACCGTTTTAGGTTGGCGCCCCATGTGTCCGTATGCAGCTGTTTCGCGGTAAATCGGGTTTCGCAGTTTCAGGCGTTGCTCGATGGCGGCAGGGCGCAAGTCGAATATTTCCTGAATTTTTTCTGAAATCTGCGAATCGGAAAATCCCTGAAGAGCGGTTCCTCTGGTTTCAACATATACTCCAACAGGTTTGGCCACGCCGATAGCATACGAAAGCTGAACGAGCATTTCGTTGGCAATGCCGGCTGCCACCATGTTTTTGGCGATGTGCCGGGCGGCGTAAGCAGCCGAGCGGTCAACTTTGGACGGGTCTTTTCCGGAGAACGCGCCGCCACCATGAGCACCGCGGCCTCCATAGGTATCCACAATGATTTTGCGGCCAGTCAGCCCGGTGTCACCGTGAGGTCCGCCAATCACAAACTTCCCGGTCGGGTTGACGTGGTATATAATTTCGTCTGAAAATAATTCCTGAACACGCTCGGGCAGCTGAGCCTTTACGCGTGGAATCAATATTTCGATCACATCTTTTTTGATTTTGGCCAGCATGGGTTCGTCGGCATCAAAATCGTCGTGCTGGGTCGAAACCACGATGGTATGAACTCTTTTGGGCGAATGATCGTCGTTGTATTCGATGGTTACCTGCGATTTTGAATCGGGGCGCAAATAGGTCATTACCTTTTGTTCGCGACGTATCGCGGCCAGTTCAACCAGGATCAGGTGCGACAAATCAAGCGGGAGAGGCATGTAATTATCGGTTTCGGAGTTGGCATAACCAAACATCATTCCCTGGTCGCCGGCGCCCTGATCCATTTTATCAGCTTTCTCGACGCCGCGGTTGATATCCGGACTTTGCTCGTGAATAGCGCTGAAAACGCCGCATGAATCGCCGTCAAAACGATATTCGGCTTTGGTGTAACCAATTTGGTTGATCACTTTTCTGGCAGTTTCCTGCACATCAACATAGGTGTTCGATTTTACCTCGCCGGCCAGAACAACCTGCCCGGTGGTAACCAGTGTTTCGATGGCCACTTTCGAGTTGGCATCGAAGGCGAGAAATTCGTCAAGAAGAGCATCTGAAATCTGGTCAGATACTTTGTCAGGATGGCCTTCGGAAACGGATTCACTTGTAAAAAAATAACTCATAATTTGATCAATTTTTAGTAGTCTGCTGCAAACAGGAAAAACTCCATTGCCTCAGGTACTGTAGATTATAAAAATAAGTTGTGGAATAATTGATCGAAAAGCAAGATGAAAAATCGGATCGTTTTAGCATTTTTTTCCGTGGTTGCAATCAGTACAAATTTATCCACATAACGGCTGCAAATGTAAGTGTTTTTTTTCAGACAAAAGAGTCTTTATCTGAAAAATATTTTTTCAGATCGTCCGGGTTAAATCCTGAAATACATTTTCCAGGCTTTGCTGCTGTTCTTTCAGGGTCAGTAAAATGAGCTGGTTATGGACAGCAAACCGGAAGATTTCCGGACGCAAATCGGCATTACTGTTTGATTCGGTAAGGAAAGTGGTGTGGTTAATCTGTTCAACTTTACTGATTCCGGGAATCTTCTGGAGTAATCCCGGAGCAGGTGCCTGATCGAACTCGACCAGTACGGTTTGTTTTTGGGCAAACTGTCCGCCTTTCAGCTGACTGATCGAACCGTCGGCCACCAGCGTTCCCTTGTTGATAATGATCACACGGCTGCAAATGGCTTCAACTTCCTGCATAATGTGGGTCGAAAGCATCACCGTTTTGTTGGCGCTGATTGTCCGGATCAATTGCCTGATTTCTTCGAGTTGGTTCGGATCCAGTCCGGTGGTTGGTTCGTCCAGAATCAGCACCGCAGGATCGTGAATCAGTGCCTGAGCCAACCCAACCCGCTGCCTGTATCCTTTCGATAGTGCACCGATTTTCTTGTGTTGCTCGGTTTTTAGTCCGGTAAGTTCAATCATCTTCAGGACCTGTTCTTTTTTGTTCTCAAGATGATAAAAGCCGGCTACCATTTCAAGAAATTCCCTGACATACAGATCCGTATAAAGCGGATTATTTTCAGGCAGATAGCCTGTTTGCGAACGGACTGAAACGTTCTTTGTTTCAACAACTTTGCCGTTAATCGTTACGGTTCCGCCATCAGATGCCAGATAGCCGGTAATAATTTTCATCAGCGTGGATTTCCCGGCACCATTCGGGCCTAAAAAACCGACCAATTCTCCGGTTCCGATTTCAAACGACACCTGATCGAGTGCTTTCTGGTTTCCGTAGAACTTGCTTACCTGTGATATTCTGATGGTCATTCGATCCTGATTTTAGATGAGCAAAAGTAAAGATTTCTGGTGATTACCAGCCCAGATGTCGGAACAACTGTTTGTCTCTATTTTTTTTACCGGTTTTTCGAAAAAGAGAATTCGGCTGATTTGTCATGTTTTTTGATTTAAAGGCTGCTATTATGGATTTTTGTCTTTTGTATCTATTAACTTTAAATTAACTTTGTCGCCCATCAATACATCGGCTTAAATGAAGGATCAGAACTTTAATTATATAGAAGATTTGACAAGGTATCAGCGCCAGAAAACCTCGTTGGTGCGGATAGGTGGAGTATTGCTAGGTGACAGCAACCCGATTCGGGTTCAATCGATGACGGACACCGATACAAGTGATACTGAGGCTACGGTTGAGCAGATTGTCCGGATCATTAAATGTGGTGCCGATTTGGTTCGTGTTACCGTCAGGGGTGTTCCCGATGCCGAAAATCTTCAGAATGTCAAGCGTGAACTGGTTGCCAGAGGATTTGAGAATCCGTTGGTTGCCGACATTCATTTTAATCCGCATTTAGCTGAAATTGCTGCCCGGTACGTGTCTAAAATCCGGATTAATCCGGGGAACTTCTACGATAAAAGAGCTCGTTTCGAGCACCATTTGTATACCGATGAGGAGTATAAAGCCGAACTTCAGAAAATAGAAGAGCAGTTTGTTCCGTTCCTGAAACTCCTGGAAGAAACCAATACCGCTCTCCGGATCGGAGCCAATCAGGGGTCCTTGTCCGACCGGATCATGAGCCGTTACGGCGATACTCCCGCCGGAATCGTTGAGTCGGTGATGGAGTTTCTGCGAATCTGTAAAAAGCAGAATTTTGCGAACGTGGTTATTTCGATCAAATCGAGCAACACCCGTACCATGGTGTACACCGTGCGTTTGCTGAATTACAAGATGCGGCTGGAGGAAATGAGTTATCCGCTTCACCTGGGCGTTACCGAAGCCGGAGAAGGTGAGGACGGGCGGATCAAATCAGCCGTCGGGATCGGAGCGCTGCTGGGCGACGGGATTGGCGATACGATTCGCGTTTCGTTAACTGAAGCCCCTGAAAATGAGATTTCCGTAGCCCGAAAGTTGATCAATCACATCGAAACATACAAAAACCATAAGCCAATCAAGGCGCCGCTTTTCGCACAGATCAACCCGTTTGAATACGAACGCCGTTCGGTGCGGCCGGTGTTGCGCATGGGCGATAAATTCTTACCGGTAGTAATGGCCGACCTCCGCGGGCGGACACTCTCCGAAATTCTTCCGCTGAGAGGGAAACAAATTCCGGAGTACTTTTTTAATAACCACGAAGTGCTCGATCTGGAAGGTAATTCCTATCCGGTGCTTACGCTCGAAGAATATTTGTTCGGCGGATCACATTGGGGACAAACCAAATTTATCCGTACGAACAAGGAAGAATTCGATCATTTCATGAACGAGAATCCGGAGATCATTACCAAACTGAAACAAACCCGGAAAACCATATTGATTCTGGAAAGTTTTAACCGGAACCCGTTTGCCGAACTGCGTGCTTTTTTTATGACACTCGAATCGCACATCTGGAAAGTTCCGGTGGTAATCTTCAGGAAATATGACGAGCGTTACCTGGAAAATCTTCAGATAAAAGCCGCTGCCGACCTTGGTGGATTGCTGATCGATGGTTACGGCGATGGTATTTGCATCACCAACGAATCGGAGCAGATTACCTTTACCGATCTGAAAGATCTGAGCTTCTCGATACTTCAGGCCAGCCGCATGCGCCTGACCAAAACCGAATTTATTTCGTGTCCCGGATGCGGACGTACCTTGTTCGACCTGCATGAAACTACGCTGAAAATAAAGGCGCATTTCAATCATTTGGATCACCTGAAGATTGGAGTAATGGGCTGCGTGGTGAACGGGCCGGGAGAAATGGGCGATGTTGATTATGGTTTTGTGGGCGCGGGTCCCGGAAATATAAACCTGTACAAAGGGCAGCAACTTATAAAAAGACATATCCCGTTTGAACAGGCTGTTGAAGAACTGGAAGCCCTTATCCGCGAAAACGGCGACTGGAAAGACCGCGAAGTATAGTCTCTGCCGGCTTTCTGCTTAGAGATATTGCTTAAATATTTCTTCTGTTTTTTGTCCCGGTTCGAGCCATAACCCTCTTAATCCCGAAGCAACTGCACTTTCTACATTCGCCAGCGAATCGTCTATGAATAAAGATTCTTCGGGTACAATTCCGGAAAGGCGGATGATTTCCCGATACGATTCGGCTGAAGGTTTTCGGAATCCGATTTCGTTGGAGTAAAAATCTTTTTCGAACAGCGAAGAGGCTTCACAACCGTGCTGATTCCTGAAAATCGAATGGAATTTCTCAACGTGTATGGCGTTGGTATTGCTGAAAAGGTAGATTTTGAAATCACGGCGGAGATTTTTAATCAGCTCAACACGGATTGGCGGGAAATCAAGCAGCATAGCTGTCCAGGCTGCATCAATCTGATCATCAGAAACCTTTTCGGGAAGCAATGCGCGAACTCCGTTACGGAATTCTTCAGGAGTAATTTTTCCCTGTTCCATCAGGTAGAAAATCTCATGGTCGTATGAAAGTCCCTTGTCTCCAATGAGTTGATTCATACCAAGTTTCCCGAATGCTTCAATGGTATTCTGGGGCGAAATGTTGAGTAGAACTCCCCCCAGATCGAAAATAATATTTTTGATTCCGCTTAAGATTTTCATTTGATTCTGTTTTGAGGTACAAAAGTCAGAAAAATAATGGAATTTGAAAGACTTGCAGTTGATCTGGCCTTTTTTAAAAGACCGGATACCCTATCTTTGGTGCTGGAATAAATCTTTGAAAGGATGCAGAATTCACAAACGATATGGTTTAACCGCCGGAAAAATCTAGTCGAGACTATTGACCAAAGGCATTTGCCGTTCCGGAATCTGATCGTTGAAATCAGGACTTTAGATGAGGCCCGGGATGCAATCAGCGAGATGATTGTGCGGGGCGCTCCGCTTATTGGGGTAACCGCTGCTTACGGAATGTATCTGGCCGGGCTGAATTTTTCCGGGGGTGATTTCATGGAAGAAATGAAACGCGCGGGCGATTGGCTGAAGTCATCAAGACCCACTGCAGTTAATCTGGCTTTCGCAGTCGATGAGGCGCTTGCTGTAGTTTCCGGGCAGTATTCTGTTCCTGAAAATATTCAGCTTCTTTTTCGGTATGCAGAATCGTTAAGGCAAAGAGAAATTGATTTCAGCAGGAACATCGGGCTTCATGGCCTGGAACTGATTCGGGCCATCAGCGAAAAGAAAAATAGACAACCTGTCCAGGTGCTGACTCATTGCAATGCGGGCCGGCTGGCTTGCGTGGAGTTGGGAACCGCAACAGCGCCGATATATTTGGCCCACGAAGCAGGTATCCCTGTCCATGTTTGGGTGGACGAAACCCGGCCCCGAAACCAGGGTGCGCGACTGACTGCGTGGGAATTGGGAGAAGCAGGTATTCCGCACACTGTTATTCCTGATAACGCCGGAGGGCATCTGATGCAGCATCGGATGGTTGACTTAGTCATTGTTGGCAGTGATCGCACGACTTTAAACGGCGATGTGGCCAATAAAATAGGGACTTACCTGAAAGCACTTGCTGCTGCTGATAACGGAGTCCCGTTTTATGCGGCATTGCCTTCAACAACTATTGATTGGGCGCTGAATGATGGCGTTGCTGAGATTCCGATTGAACAGCGGGATGGCCGGGAAGTCTCGGTAATGGAGGGAATGTGGAATAATGAAGTTTGTGAATTCAGGATTATTCCGGAGAAAAGCCCCGTTGCCAATTATGGGTTCGACGTAACTCCGGCGCGTTTGCTTACCGGGCTTATTACCGAACGTGGCATTTGTCGGGCAACGCGTGAAGGGATTTTGAATTTATTTCCTGAAAAAAGATAAGACGATGACGGAAGGCTGCATCAAATTTAACTGCAACTGGGAACAAAGCGTGGCGCAAATTCCGGAGGCGATTTACAACCAGCTTGAAACAGCAAGATCTGCGCTTTATCGATTGGGATTAATCGGTATGTATCCGGATGGAATCGGATTTGGAAATATATCGGTCAGGCTTGGCGGTGGATTATCGTTTGTCATCACCGGCAGTGCTACCGGCCAATTTGCTCAACTCAAGCCGGAACATTATGCGCTGGTTCGTGAATTCAGTTTTTCGGACAATTCGATTTCGTGCATCGGTCAGACCAAGGCATCAGCAGAAAGTCTGAGTCATGCCGCTGTTTACGAATCATGTCCTGATGTTGGTGCTGTTGTGCATGTCCACAGTTTGTATTTATGGGAGAAGCTGCTTGACAGATTTCCGACTACTTCTTCCGGAATTGAATACGGAACACCTGAAATGGCATTTGCAATTGCCGGGCTTGCTTCTGAAATAAATGGGAGAGCCGGTAAAGTTATTGTGATGGGAGGCCATCGGGAAGGAATTCTGGCATTTGGCAGCACGCTGAGCGAAGCAACAGAAGAGATTATAAAAATGCATAATCAATATAAGAATGACTAAAATTGCGATTATCGGTGGTTCGGGACTTGAAAACCCGGCCATCCTGAAAAATGCGACCGAGCTGAAAATAGATACTCCTTACGGACCAACAAGTTCGGATTTTAAATGCGGAGTTATCAACGGGCGCGAAGTGGCTATTCTTTCGCGTCACGGGCGGCAGCATACCATTCCGCCAACTCAGGTGAACTCCCGGGCTAACATTTGGGCAATACGTGAGATTGGGTGTTCTCATATTCTCGCAACCACAGCCTGCGGAAGTCTGAGAGAGGAAATCGGGCGAGGCGATTTTGTTGTGCTCGATCAGTTTATCGATTTTACCCGGCACCGTCCGGTGACGTTCTTCGAGTCGTTCGAACCCCGTGAAATGAAGCATTTCCCGATGGCCGATCCGTTTAACGATTATCTCCGGTCGAAAATTATTGAGACGGCGCGAGAACTGAATGTGAAGATATTTGAAAAAGGAACCGTGGTTACCATTGAAGGCCCCCGATTCTCGACCCGGGCCGAATCGAATATGTTCAGAATTCTGGGAGCTGATGTAATCAATATGTCTACGGCTCCGGAAGCAATCCTGGCAAATGAGCTTGAAATTCCGTATGCAGCTATCGCGATGAGTACAGATTACGATTGCTGGAAAACGGATGAAGCTCCGGTAACATGGGGCGATGTTTTGAAGGTGTTTAATCAAAATGTCAGTCATGTAATTGATATCCTTATTCGTACGGTCGGAAAAATATGAAGTGGCTTCCGGGGGTATAAATATTATTTTATCACGAAGCATACTTTGTGCTTGTTTGGCACAGATTTTGTCATGCGAAATGCATAAGTTGCTTCAAAGCCATGAACAATTTTTGATCGGACAATTTAAGGGTTAAAAGAGAAAAGGTTAAAAAATTGATTCGATTAGATAGACAATGATCGAAGCCATTCCGGATTTTCGGAGTGGCTTTTTTTATGATCTGATTTCCCGTAAAACACAAAAAGCTCCGGTAGGAGCTTTTTATAGATTATTCGTTTGCCGATATCCAGACACCCGACTGCGGGTTTTGATACAGAATGGAGTTCAGTTCTTTTTGTGCTTCTTCCATGGTTGAAAAACCTTTCATTGCAACACGGTGAAGTCCTTTAAAAATTCCAAGATTCTTTCCGGTATATCCTTTGGCACTTAGTTGCTCAATGTATTTGTTGGCATTTTCTTCGCTTTTGAAACTTCCGCCAATAATGAAATATTTAAACTCTTCGTTCGCCGGAGCGATTGTTTCGGAATCAAACTGAGCCACATTTTGCTCTTCTGTCGGAGCAGGGATTGTCGGAGTGCTTTCAATCAGATTCTCCCATAGTCCCATATCCGATTTTGACAAATATTCCTTGTTGTTTTTCATCGGGATGAGAGCCATCGCCATTAACAACGGAATGGCAACAGTCAGTTTTTTCAGCTTGCGTTTCTGAAAAATAACCGGGACCGGTTCGCGATATTCAACCTTGAAAGCCGGTTTGGGTATTTGTCGCTGATACAGCTTTTCGTAGGAAAAATCAGGCAATCCGTACGAATCAATCAACAGGTTTTGTTTTAGCTGAGGTTCAAATTGCAGGTTTTCTCTCGAATCATAATGCAAATAACCAACGCCTTCAAAATAGACATTTCTGTTTCGCTCGAGATTCAGCAGGG
>JAEUSS010000651.1 GCA_016788685.1 Prolixibacteraceae bacterium
GATTCGGGACGGTTCTTCCTATTTTGGTCCGTACACATCTATTCTCACGGTTCGGATGTTGCTTGACCTTTTCCGGAAGCTTTTTAAGTTGCGCAATTGTAAACTTAATCTGTCAGAAGAAAATATTAGGCTCAGAAAATTTAAAGTTTGCCTCGAGTATCACATCGGAAATTGTCTGGCTCCGTGTATTGGTAACCAAGAGCATGTTCAGTACATGAAAAGTATTGATCAAATAAAGGAGATATTGAAGGGCAATGTCTCGGGTGTGATCAAATATCTCAAGGATTTAATGCGCGAATTTTCGGCAGATATGAAGTTTGAAGAGGCGGCAATCATCAAAGAAAAGTTGGACTTGCTTGAAAAGTTTCAGTCGCGTTCAACGGTGGTAAGTAATACGATCAGTGATGTCGATGTTTTTTCAATCGACATGGATGAGTCTTTCGCTTACATCAATTACCTGAAGATTATTCGCGGGGCTGTGATGCAAACGTATACGATGGAAATAAAAAAGGTTCTGGACGAGTCACCGGTTGAATTACTCGAAATAGCAATCATCGAAATCAGACAAAAGATTTTTAGTAATGCCAAAGAAATTCTGGTACCGGTAAAATTGGATATCGAGCTGGAAGGAATAAAAATTCAGGTTCCGAAACAAGGTGAAAAGAAAAAGTTGCTCGAACTCTCTGAGCGCAATGCGAAGTATTATCGCCTGGAAAAGCAAAAGCATCAAACGGTTTCAAAGGCAGAAAAAAACACCTCGCGTATTCTTGAAACTATGCAGAAGGATTTGCAGTTGAAAGTTCTTCCGGTACATATCGAATGTTTTGACAATAGTAATCTTCAGGGGACAAATCCGGTATCCTCGTGTGTTGTTTTCAGAGATGCCCGGCCATCAAAAAGAGACTACCGCCATTTTAATGTAAAAACAGTTGAGGGACCAAATGACTTTGCCTCGATGGAAGAAGTTGTTTACCGCAGGTATAAACGGTTGCTTGAAGAAGAAAAGTCGTTACCGCAGCTGATTGTAATAGATGGTGGAAAGGGACAGTTGGGTGCAGCACTGAATGCTTTGGAGAAGCTGCAGCTAAGGGGTAAAATTTCAATTATTGGTATTGCAAAAAAGCTCGAGGAAATTTATTTTCCGGGAGATTCAGTTCCGTTGTATCTCGACAAAAATTCGGAGACCTTGAAAATTATTCAACAACTGCGTGACGAGGCGCATCGGTTCGGAATTACTTTTCACCGGAATAAACGTTCCGGTGAGTTCATCAAATCAGAACTTGAAAATATACCCGGAATCGGCGAGAAGACGATTAAGGCGATTTTAACTCGTTTTAAGAGCGTCGAGAATTTGAAAAAGCAAGCCTACCCTGAGGTTGCCAATGAAATAGGCGATTCTAAAGCACGTATAGTCTTTGATTTTTATAAGCTAACCTACTGAAATAAAAAAGCTTAAACCGATCAGATTTAAGCTTTTTTTACTTCGTTTTTTGAACTGATCCAGATCAATTCCGGTATTTTTCTTCACCTTCCAGCAATCCCAGGTATGAGTTGTACCGGCTGAGTGCAATTTTTCCTTCTTCTAAAGATTTTTTGACTGCGCAGTGCGGTTCGTGTGAGTGTGTGCAATTGTAGTATTGACATCCGTCCAGCAATTTAAACATTTCGGGAAAATAGTGAGACATTTCTTCTTTTTCCATTTCGAGCACACCAAATCCTTTTATCCCCGGAGTATCGATAATGTAGCCGCCAAAACTCAGCTCGTACATCTCCGAGTTGGTTGTCGTATGTTTTCCTGAAAAATGGGCTTCAGATATTATCCCGGTTTTTAGCTTCATATCTGGTTGTATGGAATTAATAATGGTCGATTTTCCTACACCGGAATGTCCGGAAAAAACATTGGTTTTATCTGCCATCATTGTCCTTAGCTGATCCAATCCGATATCTTTTTTTGCTGAAATTTTTAAACATACGTAGCCTATTTCTTCATAAATATCAATTAACGAGTTCATTAGTGCAGTTTGTTCTTCGTTATAAAGATCGATTTTGTTGAAAATCAGGTGGCAGGGAATGCGGTATGCTTCAGCAGATACGAGAAATCTGTCAATAAAAGTGGTCGTGGTTTCAGGATATTGAATGGTTACTACCAGAAAAGCCTGGTCGATGTTTGCTGCAATAATATGCGATTCTTTGGATAGATTGGGCGACTTGCGTATGATGTAGTTTGACCGTGGAATAATTTTCGAAATCAGGCCGACCACTTGTCCCTTTTCCAAACTATCTTCTTTCAATTCAGTAAGTTCCACGTGGTCACCTACGGCTATTGGGTTGGTACTTCGTATTCCTTTCAATCGTAAATTTCCTTTGATCCGGCTCTCAATCAGGTTCCCTTCTTCTGTTTTTACTGTGTACCAGCTTCCTGTTGATTTGATGACAATACCTTTTTTCAATGTATATTTTTGCTTTAAATTATTTCGTTATACTTTCGCAATTCGTTTAATATGAATCAAAAGTAACAAAAATTGTGAAAAGGATTTTAAGCTACAATGTAAATGGGATTCGCTCGGCGGTGAGTAAAGGATTACTTAACTTTTTTGCTGAGGTTAATCCGGATATTATTTGTATTCAGGAAACGAAAGCCCAACCGGGACAGCTGCATGAAGCTGATTTTCAGAAATTAGGATATTATTGTTCTGCATTTTCTGCTGAGAAGAAGGGCTATAGTGGGGTTGCAGTTTACAGCAGACAACAGCCCGATTTGGTCGTTGCAGGAATGGAAAATGCAAAATATGACTCAGAGGGGCGTGTTATCAGGGCTGATTTTGGTGATATTTCGGTCATCAGCGCATATTTTCCTTCGGGAACTACTGGTGATGTCAGGCAAGCATTCAAAATGGAATTTCTGGCGGACTTTCATGATTATGTTAATAAATTGCGGAAGACCAGAAAAAATTTGGTGATTTCAGGAGATTACAATATTTGCAGACTTTGGATTGATATCCATAATCCTGAAAAACAGCAGAATACATCTGGATTTTTACCTGAAGAGCGGGAATGGTTCGCGAAATTTGTTGATGACGGATACGTGGACAGTTTCAGAGAAATAAACAACGAAGCGTATCAGTATTCCTGGTGGAGCTACCGGGCAGGTGCCAGAGCGAATAACAAAGGGTGGCGGATTGATTACAACATGGTAACAGCGAGTTTAAAAGATAAAATATTGGATGCCAGAATTTTACCTCAGGCTATCCATTCAGATCATTGTCCGGTTTTGGTTGATATGGATTTTTAGCTTATGCGTAAATTTTCAATTATTTTCTGCTTCCTTATTTTTTATTTTTCTGCCGGGGCTAAATCTCTGAAGAGTTTTATTACCGCAAAAAAGGACAGTAATTACATTGAAAGCTTTTTTAATGATTTAATTATCAGGCTATATTCCGGAGAAAAGAACCATTCTTTGGAGTTGACGGATTTAAAATCGCCCTATCATTTGAAGTATCTTCCGAACGGATATTTCAATCTTGGCCTGGGTGTCAATTTCAGGTCATTTGGTCTTAGTCTGGCAACGAGAGTTCCTTTATTTCAAAACAGTGAAATAAAACACGGCGAAACGAAGCGGTTTGGTATCCAGAGTTATATTTATTCGAACAAATTTTCTGTCGATCTTTTGACCTCATTTTTAAGGGGTTATTACTTGAATAACTCTTCCGCCCGGCTCAGTACATTTGCCCGGGAGAGTGAATACCAACGTCCCGATATTTCATCGGCCAATATTGGTGTGAGTATCAATTATATTTTTAATAATTCGCGGTTTTCATACAAAGCTGCATTTAGTGATACCGAGCGGCAAAAGAGAAATGCAGGCTCGCTGATAGCCGGGGGCAGCATTTTTTCCTATCAGACCCGGGCTGACTCTTCAATTGTTCCACGTGAAATTGATCCGGATTATTTTCAGAAGTCGAGAGACCTTTCAAAAACAGGTGTTTTGGCATTCAATGCAAACCTTGGTTATGCCTATTCATTGATATTTCTGAAAAACGGAATCGTTTCTGTATCGTATATTTTGGGTTCCGGAGTACAGGAAAATTCGTTTGACCGCGAATTTTCCAATGAGATAAATCGCTGGCGGTTCAGCATGAACCATACCGGACGGATTGGAATTGGTTATCGGTTTGATCGTTATTATTTTCGGGTAGGGATTATACGTTCTACCCAATACACTAGTTTGAAATACAATGATTTGAGTATAGGTAATGGTACAAATTTCCTGCAGTTTTCTCTTGGGAAAAGAATTTCTATCCGGAAATAGTCGGGACGAAAAAAAGAAAGGGCCTTCATAATACGAAAGCCCTTCCTTTTTAGTCATTGTGTCTGGTCCTGAAATAGCGTTACACAAAAAGTAACACTATGAAAGAAGAAATTGTTAAAGAGTACATTAAGCGCAGTCAGAAGGATTATTCGATGTCC